>NZ_RZQY01000910.1:0-1810 GCF_003998575.1 Mesorhizobium sp. M7A.F.Ca.CA.001.10.2.1
GGGATCGCCCGCATAAGTCTGCTTTTTCGTTTGCGTTTTCGGGCGCGAACCCCTTTATACGCTCTGCCAGCTGGCTGGGCGGCCGCACCCGCAAACGCCGAAAGGTCGTGGGTGAGGAAAGTCCGGGCTCCATGGAAACACGGTGCCGGTTAATGGCCGGCGGGGGCGACCCCAGGGAAAGTGCCACAGAAAGCAAACCGCCACGATCCGGCTTGCCGGATTCGGGGTAAGGGTGAAAGGGTGGGGTAAGAGCCCACCGCGCGACTGGCAACAGGAGCGGCACGGTAAACCCCACCGGGAGCAAGACCGAATAGGGACGGTGCGAGGGGAAACCCTCGAGGGCTGTTTCCGGCTCACCGTCCGGGTAGGTTGCGTGAGGCGCATGGCAACATGCGCCCAAGATGAATGGCCGCCACGTTCTCGCCCCGCAAGGGGCGGGGGCCATACAGAACCCGGCTTACAGGCCAGCTGGCAATTTCTCTCCCCCGATATCAAGAGAAGTCTCTTGAATTCAGCAGGTTGCGCCCTCGGGCGCGCCTGTTGATTCAAGCCTGCCCGGCCGTTCATCCGTGCGAGCGAGAGTCGGCCATTGCTTGAAACCGGTGCGATTAAATCGTACCATGATCGGGAAATGGTATCGGGAGCCTCTCATGGGACAGGTCGACAAACGCAGCATCACGCTGTCGCCGGAACTGGCGCAGGCGGTGGATGATGTCGTCGCCGCCGGCGAATATGCCTCCGCCAGCGAAGTGATCCGCGATGCGCTGCGGCAATGGAAGGATCGGCGCGATCTCTTCGGCTATACGCTCGATGAGTTGCGCAAGCTGGTGCAGGAAGGGATAGACAGCGGGCCGGGACGATTTGCGTCGATGGATGAAATCAAGGCCGAGGCGCGGAGGCGCTTGCGATCTGACGACGCAGCATGAATTCGCTATTCATCGCCCGGAACGCGCGCGCAGAAGACGATTTGATCGCGATCTGGCTTCATGTTGCACGCGATAGCGAGGTCGCAGCGGATAGGTTGCTCGATCGCATCGAGGCACGGTGGCAGCAACTGGAGACCTATCCCTTCTCCGGCGCGCCGCGCGATGACATCGCGCCCGGCGTCCGTCATCTGCTCGTTGGCGACTATCTCACCTTGTATCGTGTAGGTGACGACGCGATCGAGATCATTCGTGTACTGCACGGCTATCGCAACATAGAAGCCGACGATCTCGGCCCGTGATCGGTCCGGTTAGCCGCCGATCTTGTCCAGCGACGTCTCGATTGCCTTCCAGAGCTCTTCCACCGGCTCGCAGCCGACCGAGAGGCGAACGAAGCCGGCGGCAACGGCATCGCCTCGCTTCAAGCGCCGCTCGGCGGAGGTGTGGACGCCGCCGAAGGATGTCGCGGCCTGCATCAAGGCGCAATTGTTGATGAAATCCTCGGCCTTGTCCTCCGAGGCGAGCTCGAAAGAGATCAGAAAGCCGAAGCGCTCCATCTGGGCACGGGCAAGGTTGTGCGACGGATCGCCTTCCAGTCCGGGATAACGCAGGCCGCTGATTGCCCGGTGGCCCTGCAGCCGCCGCGCGATGACTTCCGCCGAGGAACACATGCGATCGAAGCGCACATCCAGTGTCTCCAGGCCGCGATGCACCAGCCAGGCTTCGAATGGTCCGGGAATGCTGCCGGAAACTTCGCGCCAGCCGGTCACGGCGGCGATGATCTCGGCATTGCGGCTGGCGACATGGCCGAACAGCACATCTGAATGGCCGTTGGGTGCCTTGGTGTCGGCGGCAACGACGATATCGGCGCCATGGTCGAGCGGCCG
>NZ_RZQY01000911.1:0-1810 GCF_003998575.1 Mesorhizobium sp. M7A.F.Ca.CA.001.10.2.1
CGGCGTCTACAACACGGTGAGCCACAAATTGGTCGCCGAGCAGATCGCGCTCCGGTCCGCCGGCTCCGGCGAGATGCTTGGCACCGCCGCCGTGGCGTTCGTCGACGGCAAAGTGCCGGGGATCAATCTGGCGTTCAACATCCACGACATGCAGGTCTCTCACGTCAAGCAGCTGTGGCCGTGGTTTTCGGCGCGCAATGCCCGGCTCTGGGTGCTGGCCAATCTGTTCGGCGGCCGTGTCGTCGACGCCAACCTTCAGTTCCAGGTGGTGCCGGGCCGCCTGGGCAACGGCGTGCCGCTTTCGGCCGATGAGGTGTTCGGCCGCTTCCAGATCGAGGGATCGCGCTTCGACACCGCCGGCCGCATTCCGCCGATACGCGACGCGGTCGGCGTCGTCGGTTTCCACGGCAACGATGTCGATATCTCGCTATCCTCGGGCACCGTCTACATGCCCAGCGGCCGCACCGTGGCGGCCAGCAACGGCACGCTGACGGTCAAGGCGGCCAACCGCCCGCCGGTCGTCGGCGCGCTCGATATCGACGTCGACGGCGAAGCGTCGGCCGTAGCCGAACTCGCATCCTACGAGCCGATCAACGCCATGCGCCATGTCGGCATCCTGCCGGAAGACCTGTCGGGCAGCGTCACCGGCCACGTCAAGGCGGATATTCCGCTGCAGTCCGGTGTCGACTCCTCGAAGCTCGATTGGCTGGTGTCGCTCGACTATAGCGGCATGTCCTTGGCCAAGCCTTTCGAGGGCCAGATCGTGACGGATGCCGACGGTTCGATCACGGTCGATCCGGAGAAGGCGGTGATCTCCGCCAAGGCATTGCTGAACGGCATTCCGGCCGAACTCGATCTGGTCGAGCCGCTCAGGGATGACGGGCCGGCGCGCAGCCGCAAGGTGGCTCTGGTGCTTGACGACAAGATCCGCGCCGCCGCCATGCCCGGCCTGAAGCCGCTGCTTGCCGGAACGGTGAAGGTGGCGATCGACAAGAACGGCGGCGGCGACCAGAACGTCTCGGCCGATCTGACCAACGCCAGGCTGGACATTCCCTGGGCCGGCTGGGGCAAGGGGGCAGGGGTTCCTGCCAATGTCACCTTCGTCATGACCAAGTCCGGCGACACCACGACGCTGTCCGATTTCGACCTTGACGGAAAGACGTTCTCCGTCGACGGCAGCATCGTGCTGGTCAATGGCGCCTTGTCGTCGGCGCGGTTCAGCAAGGTCACCTTGAACAGGGGCGACGACGTTGCCGTGTCGGTGAAGCGGTCCGGCAAGGGCTATGCGGTCGAGATATCGGGCAACGCGCTCGATGCCCGCTCGCTGATCAAGCAGTTCACCTCGGACGTCGACACGGCTACCAAGACCACCGGTTCCGATGCCATTTCCGTCAGCGCCGATGTCGACCGGCTGACCGGTTTCCACGACGAGCAATTGTCCAATCTGAAGCTCGACTACAGTGCTGCCGGTTCGCGGGTGAACGGGCTGAAGGTCAGCGCCACGGCAAGTTCGGGCGCCGCCATATCGATCAGCAACACCACCGGCGCCGGCCGGCGCGCGCTCAACATGCAGTCCGCGGACGCCGGCGCCATCCTGAGATTCCTCAATATCTACGAGCATATGGAAGGCGGAACGATCACCCTGGCGCTTGCGGGGCCGAGCGACGGATCGCTGAGGGGCAAGGTCGACACCAGCAACTTTTTCGTGGTCAACGAACCGAAATTGGCCTCCATCGTCTCGACCACGCCGGCCGGCGACAACCGCAGCCTCAATCAGGCGGTCAAAGGCAAGCTGGATACGTCGCGGGTG
>NZ_RZQY01000912.1:0-1808 GCF_003998575.1 Mesorhizobium sp. M7A.F.Ca.CA.001.10.2.1
GCGTTGAAGATGGTGACGGTGTAGCGGCCCGGCGCCTGTTCCAGCAGGTGCTCGAGCATGCGCCCGGGGGCCATGCCGTTGCCGATGATGACAAGTCTTTCGCTCATGGTGCTACTCCGCGGCTTCGACGAAGCGGTGGCGTTCGTAGAGGAACTTCAGCACCGCCTCGCGGCAGCGCAGGAAAGTCCGGTCGGAAGAGAGTTCGACGCGCCGGCGCGGCCGCGCCAGCGGCACGGGAAGCACTTCGCCGATGGTTGCCGCCGGGCCATTGGTCATCATGACGATGCGGTCGGAAAGCAGCACCGCCTCGTCGACATCGTGGGTGATCATGATCGTCGTCGAGCCGAGCCTGGAGTGGATGTCCATCACCGCATCCTGCAGATGGGCGCGCGTCAGCGCATCGAGCGCGCCGAACGGCTCGTCGAGCAGCAGTATCTTCGGCTCCATGGCCAGCGCCCGGGCGATCCCGACGCGCTGCTTCTGCCGCCCGATATTTCTGCCGGGCGTTTATCCTTGGCATGCGCCATCTGCACGAGGTCGAGATTGCGCATGATCCAGTCATGCCGCTCGGCCTTGCTCTTCGAACGACCGAAGACCTTCGACACCGCCAGATTGATGTTTTCGTAGACGGTCAGCCACGGCAAAAGGCTGTGGTTCTGGAACACCACGGCGCGTTCCGGTCCGGGGCTGTCGACCTCCTTGTCCTCGAGCAGCACGGCGCCGGCGGACACCTTGGTCAGCCCGGCGATCAGATTGAGCAAGGTCGACTTGCCACAGCCGGAATGGCCGATGATGGAGACGAATTCGCCCTTGTCGATGGTCAGCCTGATGTCCTTCAATACCTCGCTGACCTGGGCACCACGCGTGAAGGATTTGTCGATATGGTCGAGTTTCAGATAGGCCGTCATCGCCCCTCTCCTCACTTTGCCGTTGTGCCGCGGGTGACGAAGGCGCCGACCGCCGCGACCAGACGGTCGAGGCAGAAGCCGGTGACGCCGATATAGGCGAGCGCGACGATGATGTCGGGCAGCCGCGACGAGTTCCACGCGTCCCAGATGAAGAAGCCGATGCCGACGCCGCCGGTCAGCATTTCGGCGGCGACGATGGCAAGCCAGGACAGGCCGATGCCGATCCTCAGGCCGGTAAAGATGTAAGGCGCGGCGGCCGGCACCATGATCTTCACGAAGAACTCGAACTGGTTGAGCCGCAGGATGCGCGAGACGTTGCGATAATCCTCTGGGATGTTACGCACGCCGACCGCGGTGTTGATGATGATTGGCCAGATCGACGTGATGAAGATGACGAAGATCGCCGACGGGCTGGAATCGCGGAACGCCGCCAGCGACAGAGGCAGCCAGGCCAGCGGCGGCACCGTGCGCAGGATCTGGAACACCGGGTCGAGGCCGCGCATCGCCCAGATCGACTGGCCGACCAGCGCGCCGAGCGCGACGCCGACCACCGCCGCCAGGCCGAAGCCGATGGCAACACGCTGCAGCGAGATTAGCACGCGCCATGCCAGACCGATATCCTGCGGGCCATTGTCGAAGAACGGATGCGCGATCAAATCGTAGGCCTCGTTCCACACCTGGGTCGGCGGCGGCAGGCTTGATGTCGGCGACGAACAGGCGATCTGCCAGACGACCAACATCAGCGCGATGACGATGATGGGCGGCACCAGCGCGCTCGCCAGTTTGCCGGCGATGGCGAGCGGCTCGAAGCGACGCCGTGCCTTGGCAGTGAAGGCGATGACCTCCGCCGGCTTGGCAGGAAAGGCCTTCACCTTGGTGTCCTCGATAGTCTGCATCGAC
>NZ_RZQY01000913.1:0-1808 GCF_003998575.1 Mesorhizobium sp. M7A.F.Ca.CA.001.10.2.1
GTCGGCATCCATGAACACATAGGAGCCGGCCTGGAGCTCGTTGTAGACGCCGCTGGCTGCTTCGTGGGTGAAGGTTCCCGTGCCTGCGCCGCCGACGATCGCGCAGTCCAGCTTCTGCTTCCTGATTGCGGCGATCGTATCCGCCGTTCGCGTCGCGGCCTGGCCGATAGCGTCGCGTCGCTCCTGTTCGGCGCGCAGGTGCTGGGCGCGCCCGTGATAGGATTGCAGGCCACCGAACACCAGGTGGCGGCTTCTCGCTATGCGGACCGCCAGTGCCGCTGCGGGGGCGCCAGGTTCCACGCCGCAGCGACCGCCACTGACGTCGATCTCGACCAGCACTGTCAACCGCGTGGCAAAGGATTCGGCCACTGCCTCGATCTGGTCGACCACGGCCGCGCTATCGGCACAGAGCGAGATTTTCGACATTCTGGACAGCGCGGCCAGTCGCGCCAGCTTGCGGGAGGAAACGACCTCGTTCGAAACGAGAATGTCGCCTATACCTCCCCAGGCGAGAACCTCGGCCTCCGCTGTCTTTTGCACGCATTGGCCGATCGTCCCTCTGGCAATCTGCCAGTGAGCAATGACCGGGGACTTGTGGGTTTTCGCGTGAGCGCGCAACCGCACACCTGCTTTACGGCAGAATGCGGCCATACGGTCGAGATTTCCTTCCATTGCATCGAGATCGATGATGAGGGCAGGGGTATCGATATCCGCTTCGCTCATTCCGGGCTCGGCAGGCGGGCGCTGGACCATTTTGTCTTTCTCCGATCGCGATGATGCCAATCAGGACCACGCAGGCGAGGGATCGTCCTTGCCTGATATGCGAGACGATCGACGGACAACCCGCATCATCCGCGTCAGGCGGCTATCGACGATCGCGTCTGCTGCGAGAGGGTTTCGAAATTGTCGCGAATATAGGCCGCGGCACGCAAGGCGAGCGCCGAGATGGTGGCCGTCGGATTGACGACGCCGCCGGTGGTGAGCACGCTTCCATCGACAATGAAGAGGTTTGGCACCTCCCAGGTCTGGTTCCATTGGTTGACGACGGATGTCGATGGGTCGCTGCCCATCCGGCAGGTGCCGATCATGTGCCAGGCTGGTGTGCGATAAACGCCCTCCTTGTCGCGATAATCATGCAGCCGATATTCGAAAGCACCGCAGGCCTTTGCGAGCTCTTCGAGGCGATCCAGCATGTAGTTCATCATACGCTTGTCGTTCTCGCCGGGCGCGTAGCGGGTCTTTGCCGCAGGCACGCCATCGGAATCCTTCAGCACAGGATCCAGCGTCACGCGGTTTTCCGGATTGGGCAGATCGTCGCCAATGGCGAAAACGCCGATGGAATGGCCGAAGTGGCGCTCGAACCAAGGGTGATGGTCGCGGCCCCATGGCGCGTGGGCCGGCGTGAACCAGCCTGCCGCAAGCTCTCCGGCCGACGGCGTGGAGGTGATGCAATTGAAGTTGAAACCGTTGACGAAACCGCGCGACACGTCCGTCTCGGCAAACTGCCGCGACAGCAGGGATGCGACGTAACCGATATGACCGTCGACAGGCTCGTCGACCCACATTTCGCAGGCAACCAGCGTGTGGTGCAGAAGATAACGTCCGACCTGATCATTGGCGTTGGCAAGATTGTCGGATGCAAGAAGGAGCCGTGGCGTTCCGATGCCGTTCGCGGCCACGATAACCAGTTTTGCGCCCTGGAAATGTTGCTTCCCGGTCTTGCGGTCGACATAAAGAGCGCCGCTCGCGCGGCCGTCCGGGTCCTTCTCGATCTTGAGCACGCGGGCGTTGATGCGCAGTTCGCAGCC
>NZ_RZQY01000914.1:0-1807 GCF_003998575.1 Mesorhizobium sp. M7A.F.Ca.CA.001.10.2.1
TGGATCACCCGCTGGATACGGGCCATCTTCTCGTCGCGCGGCACCTCGGCGCAGAGCGACAGCCAGGCATGGCACAGAGGCGGCTGGAACAGATGCTCCTCGAAATTGCCCTCGATCACCGCATCCATGCGCTCCATCGGCGTACGCGCCCGGCGAAGCCGCGCGATCACCGCCTGGCACAGGACGGCATTGGCTTCGCGCATCGCGTGCTCGAACAGTTCCTGCTTGTTGCGGAAATAGTGCAGCACGATGCCTTTGGAGGCACCTGCCTGAGCGGCCACTTTTTCCAGGGTCGCGCCGGCAATGCCCTCGCGCTCCAGAACCACGAAGGCCGCCTGCCGCAGCTCCTTGCGGCGTATCTCACTGAGACGCTTGAGTTTCACGGGATTGGTCCATGCATTTCGAATCCACGTTGACATTTTCGTCCGCTCAGATCAAGAATTGACCCATGGGACAATAAAAAAACCGATTGGTCAATTTCACGAATGAGGAGAACCGAAATGTTGCGCATCCTTGCAAACGGCGTCTGTTTGGCCGCCCTCATGTTGGCCTCTCATGCGGCCCAGGCGGCCGAGGCCGAAGAGTGCAGGACGGTCCGCATGGCCGAACCCGGCTGGAACGACCTTGCCTTCACCACGGGGGTCGCCAACGTCCTGTTGGAGGCGCTCGGCTATCAGCCGCAAAGCCAGGTGCTCGGCATCAACGTCATCTACGAGGGCATGAAGAACAGGGACCTCGACCTGTTCCTGGGCTACTGGGATCCGGCCATGGTCACCTATTACGAGCCCTACAAGAAGGACGGCTCGGTCGAAAATGTGCGCGTCAATCTCGTGGGCGCCAAATACACCTTCGCCGTTCCGACCTACGCCTGGGATGCCGGCGTCAAGGACATTTCCGACCTGCACAAATTCGCCGACAAGTTCGGCAAGAAAATGTACGGCATCGAGCCCGGTTCAAACCAGTTGATGATGGACGCCATCGCCGATCCCGCCTTTGGCCTGGACGGCTGGCAAGTGGTCGAGTCCAGCGAAGCCGGCATGCTTTCCGAGGTCGGCTACGAGATCAAGGAAAAGCAGTTCATCGTCTTCCAGGGCTGGGCGCCGCATCCGATGAACACGATGTACGACTTCAAGTACCTGACCGGCGGCGACAAGTTCTTCGGCCCGAACTTCGGCGCCGCGACGGTGACGACGCAGGTGCGCAAGGGCTATCTCGAGCAATGCCCGAACGTCGCGCAATTCCTCAGGAATCTCGCCTTCGACATCGATTTCGAGAATGTCGGCATGGGCTATCTGATCAATGACGGCATGAAGCCGGAGGACGGCGCGCTGAAGGCAATCACGGCCAACAAAAGCCGCCTCGACGCCTGGCTCGCCGGCGTCACCACCTTCGACGGCCAACCCGGCCTCGCCGCGGTCAAGGAAAAGCTCGGTCTGTGAGAGCGGCGGTGCTTGATGCTTTGCCGGAGCAGGGCGCCTGGTCCGGCCGCAAGCAATTCGTCACTGTCGGCGATCTCGACATCGCCTATGTCGAGGTATCAGGCGCCGAGCCGGCACTGCTGTTGGTGCACGGCTTCACCGACACCAGCCGCAGTTTTTCGCTTCTGGCGCCATATCTGGCCGGCCGTCGTCTGATCATGCCGGATCTGCGCGGCCACGGCGCCTCGCAGGCTGGCAAGAACTGCGGCATCGCCGATCTTGCCGATGATATGGCCGGGCTGATCCAGAGTTTACAACTCGACCGACCGGTCGTCGTCGGCCATTCGCTGGGCGCCATGGTGGCTGTCGCTTTGGCTGCGGGGCACAAG
>NZ_RZQY01000915.1:0-1807 GCF_003998575.1 Mesorhizobium sp. M7A.F.Ca.CA.001.10.2.1
GGCACAGACCGCGCCGCAAACCGACGCGGTCGCCCAGCAGATTGCCGCGGTCGACGGCGACGTGGCGGCGCCGAAGCCCGCTGCCGCTCCGGCCATGAACAACCCGGTCTATGTGACGGCTGGCGAGATGCCGCAGGCCGAAGCACCAAAGAAGAAAGGCTTCCTCGCCTCGATGTTTGGCGCAACGCCAGCCTCGGCGACACCAGCCCCCATCATCAGCAACGCCCGGACGGGCGAGCAGCCCCCGGCGCAGGCAAAAGCGACGCCAGCAGCGGCAAAGCCGATCATCACGCTGGCCTCGGCCAATTCCACGGCCAAGCCGGTGCAACTGGCTTCGCTCGGCGACGATAGCAATCACATCACGGGTAGCGACGCCCTGCCCGGCGTGCGCCAGACGGCCCTGTTCGAGATCAAGCGCAAGTCCGGCCTCGACGACGAAAGCGACGTCGACCTCAACGAGGATGAGGGGCCAATCGGCGGCTCCTATCAGGTTGCGTCAGCCGCCGGCATGGCCCGGTTGGCGCCCAACGGGCTGCTCAAGCAGAACGAGAGCGTCGATGTGGCCTGCCTGAAGCCGTCGCTGGTGCGCGTGCTGAAGACGATCGAAGGCCACTACGGCCGCAAGATGACGGTGACGTCGGGCTATCGCGACCCGGCCCGCAACCGGCGCGCCAACGGGGCCAAGAATTCGCTGCACATGTATTGCGCCGCCGCCGATATCCAGGTTCCCGGCGTTTCGAAATGGGAACTGGCGAGCTACATCAGAAGCATGCCCGGCCGCGGCGGCGTCGGCACGTACTGCCACACAGAATCGGTTCACGTCGACGTCGGCCCCGAGCGCGACTGGAACTGGCGCTGCCGCCGGCGCAGCGGCGGTGACGGCTAGTCTAGCAGACGGTCTTAGGCCTATTAGCAGCCAAGATCGTACCGGTGACCATTCTGAGCATTCGGGATTAGCCGAAGCCTCCCACAAACTTCGTCATCCTAGGGCGAAGTAGGGCGAGGCTCCGTCGCGGAGACCCTGGGATGACGAAACGATGGGTGTCGCCGCTAATTATCAAAGCCTGCCAACCCTCGGGAAATCGTTGATTTGGCTGGCCCGGAAAAAAGTTGTCCAAGGTGGCACCTGACGGGTTGCCGGTTGCGCACAACACCAGTATAAGCCGCTTCGTCTGAGCGCGCCCATCGTCTAGCGGTTAGGACACCGCCCTTTCACGGCGGTAACAGGGGTTCGATTCCCCTTGGGCGTACCAGAAAAATAATGCGTTTAGCGCAAACCTCCCTCCCAATGTGGCCAATTTCGCCTGGCTCTCTGCCGCGGTCTTCAACTGACGCGCAGTCTTCCGCGATCACACCATAGGCTAACGCGGCCACACAGGTCATAATCCTGCTACAAAGTGGTCGATTCCTCAGGGATGTAGCCGCTCCAAGAGCCCGCCGCAGGTCGCCCCCGTGGCGGGCTTTTCATTACACGGTCGAGTTGGGTTCTCGGGCACCGCGACAATGAGAAAGCCCCGCAGTGGTAAGCCCGCATTTATTGCCTGGTTTCCCGGCTTTAAACAGCTGACTGCGAGGTGTACGGATTCGGGCAAAAAAGCCGGATACTACCTGATTAAGGCGAGCCACCACGGTCAAAGAGTGGGTGTTGCAACCCCCTCGAGCGCAATGATCCTGGTGTTGGCGCAACGCTTCCGGATTTCAATAAGGCGGGCGTATTCCGCCGAATTGTACCAGCCCATCAACGACGTCATGTAGGGGAATTCGATAATAACCAAACGGTTTGGCACCCAATCGCCCTCCAAGACTT
>NZ_RZQY01000916.1:0-1805 GCF_003998575.1 Mesorhizobium sp. M7A.F.Ca.CA.001.10.2.1
TAACTAAATAGCGAGACTCTGCAAGGGGTAGGCGACGCAGCTTAGGCTGCCAGTGATGTTTTTGAGCAATAGATGGACGACTTAGCACTCACCGAATGCCCCCGTATTGACGCAACCTGCGTAATGGGCGACCGATATCTCGGGCAGCTAAATACCAGCTGAAGGTAGATATCTCTGTTCACAGCGATTTTTCAGCAGCTGCGTTAGCTCTGCTCGGCCACAAGTAAGGCCACCGATCGCCATGTGGGCAGCACGGCAACGGCCAGATTTTCACTATCGGCAAACAGCCGGCCAAGCTAACAAAGCGCAGCGACCATGATCCATTTGTTCAACGGCTTTCAGGATCCCTTCGGCGGCAGTGACCTTGAAGCTCTGGAACTGTACCGGCTGTTGAGTGCCGATTCCGAGGTGCATCTGTGGGCAACCTCCTCCAGCGTGTCCGGCGAGTTGATGCGGAACTTCCCGATTCGCCGCGTCTCGCTGTCGAAGTGGGATGTCCCGAATGGCGGCACCTACGTCTTTCTCGGCTCGCATTGGCGCAACAAGGTGTGGCCTTACCTGATCCCGCGGCCGCGCCGGCTGATCTATGTCTTCAATACCTTTCACCCGAAAATCATCGCGCTGACGACGCGCATGCCCCGCATGCTGAACTGGCCAGACGCCGAACTGGTGCTGATTTCCGATTTTCAGAGACGGATGCTGCGGGTCGATGGCGTCGTGCATCCATCGCTGATCGATGTCGAACGTTTTTCACCCCGGCGTCTGGCTTCGGATCGTCCGTTCACCGTCGGACGCTTGAGTCGCGACGGGCCGGGCAAACATCATGCCGATGACATACCCCTCTACGAGACATTGCTGGCCGAGGGCACAGCCTTGCGGATTCAGGGCGGGGCAGGGCTCAAGGACAGCCTCATGCCGCATCCGCAACTCGAACTGTTCCCACCCGGCCGATTTTCCGCCGAAGAGTTTCTGCGGACGCTCGACGTGTTTTATTATCGCACCGGTTGGCATGTGGAGACCTTCGGTCGCGTCGTGTTGGAGGCGATGGCCTGCGGTTTGCCTGTGGTCTGCCATTCCCATGGCGGCTATTCCGACCACATAAGGCATGGCGAAAACGGTTTCTTGTTCGAGACGACTGAACAGGCGTTGCGCATCCTTGCCGATCTCAAAGCCGATCCGGCATTGCGGGCGACAGTGGGAAAAAGGGCGAGGGAGTCCTTCGAACAGATCTATTCTTCCCAAGCTGTGCGACAGAGGCTGGATTTCTATTTGCGTTAGCCCGGCGTCTGAAACCGTCTGCCCGGCCGGTTTGGCATCCAGATCGACATCGCGTTAAAGGGTGAGCACCCGAATGGCCTCCGGGTGGGTGGTGGGCTTCGGCGCGGAAACAGACTGTGCAGGACTTCTATCGATGACATTGATGGGCGCGGCGGCACTGCTGATCCTGATCCTGACTTACGCCGGTGTTGCAATTGGCCGCATCCCCGGCCTGCGCCTCGACCGGGCGGGGATCGCGCTTCTCGGCGGGGCCGCGATGATCGCCATCGGCGCGCTCAGCATGGAGGATGCCTACCGGGCGATCAATTTCGACACCATCACGCTTCTGCTCGGCATGATGATCGTGGTGGCGCATCTGAAGGTGTCAGGCGCCTTTCGCGGCCTTGGCGCCATCGCCATCGAGCACGCGCACGCGCCCTTCATGCTTTTGGTGATGGTGACGCTGCTGACCGGCGTGCTGTCCGCCTTCCTGGTCAACGACGCCATCTGCCTCGTCATGGCGCCGATCGTCGTCCATGTCACCCGTG
>NZ_RZQY01000917.1:0-1798 GCF_003998575.1 Mesorhizobium sp. M7A.F.Ca.CA.001.10.2.1
GAACACGCCGGTTCGTCGGCAGATCGCCGTCGGTCTGATGGAGAAGCTGGAAGCCAATCTCACCTGGTTTCCGCGCTACCAGGCTTATTTGCGTGAACACCATCCGCCCACGCTGATCGTTTGGGGGCCAGAGGACGGCTATATGCCCGCGGCGTCGGCACGGGCCTATCATCGCGATCTGCCCGATGCGGAACTGCATCTGATCGAGGGGGCGGGTCACTGGCTGCTCGAGACACATTTCGACGACGCGCTGCCGCTGGTCCATGATTTCCTGGGTCGTGTTCACGGCTGATCACAGCCGGTGTCCGCTACGCTCAGTTGCTGTCCGCCTGACTGAAGGAGAACCTCATGCCGACCAAACCGACCATCGCGCGCATCTGGCGCGGCCGCACCCGCCGCGACATCGCCGACGCCTATGAGCCATACCTGCGTGCCGAGGGTATTCCGCCCCTCGAGAAGACAGCGCTTGGCGTCCAATTGCTGCGCGCGGACCGCGATGCCGAGACGTGGTTCACAACCATCTCGTATTGGGCCGACATGCAGGCGATGACCGCCTTTACCAAAGGCGAACCGACCAAAGTCCATCATCTGGACCGCGATCCCGAGTTCCTGATCGAACTGCCGGAGCGGATCGACATCCACCGGATATTCGTCGATCGCCAGGGATTGCGCTGAACGGCGAATCTGGTGGTTCGCAATCTCGCCTTCTTCGCGGTGATGTCGCTGATCTGGGGTCTGACCTGGGCGGCGATCAAGCTCGGTCTCGATGACGTGCCTCCGCTCCTGCTGGCGGCGGCGCGCTATTGCTGACCGCCGCGCTTCTGGCAACAGCGGTGCGTGGAGCCGGCGCGGCATTCGCCCACGGGCGAACGGTGGTCTCGGCATTGCTGGTCAACACCGGCACCTACGAGCGGTGAAGCGATGGCCCGCAATCCGTCCGCAGCTACCGCCGCCCGAAAAGCCGTTCGATGTCCGCCAGCTTGAGTTCGATATAGGTTGGGCGGCCGTGGTTGCAGGTGCCCGAACCGGGCGTCGCCTCCATCTGCCGCAGCAGCGCGTTCATCTCCTCGGCCTTGAGCAGGCGGCCGGAGCGCACAGAGCCGTGGCAGGCCATGGTCGCGGCTATTTTGTCCAGCCGCTCCTTCAGCGTGTCGACCGTGTCGTTGTCGGCGATCTCGTCGGCGAGGTCGCGCACCAATTGCCCGACATTGGTCTCGCCCAGCATCGACGGCGTCTCGCGCACCGCGACGGCGCCGGGGCCGAAGCGCTCGATGCCGAGACCGAAGCGGGCCAGCGTTTCCGAATGCAGCGCAAGCCGCTCGGCGTCCTCTTCCGGCAGGTCGATGATCTCGGGCAAAAGCAGCATCTGCGAGGGCACCGGGCGCGAGTGCAGCGCATTCTTCAGCGCCTCGTAGACCAGCCGTTCATGCGCCGCATGCTGGTCGACGATGATGAGCGAATCCCTGGTCTGGGCGACGATGTAGTTTTCATGCACCTGGGCGCGCGCCGCGCCCAGCACCGCGCCGAGCAGGGTCTCGGCCGCTTCATCCTGCCCTGCGCGTGCATCGGCGCTGGCAAGCGGACCGGCATCGAAAGCCGCTTGCTCGTTTTCACGCAAGCCGCGCTGCTCGAAGCCCGCACCCTCGAAACCCATATCGAGCGGCCGCTGCGACGACCGGACGGGATCGAAGCCGGACGGGCCCGACGCGCGGTAGGCCGCGTCGTAGCTGCGGTGGCCGTTTGCCGGTCCGCCGTGGCCGTAGGATGCGGCCCCTGGCCGGAACGCGGCCATCATGCC
>NZ_RZQY01000918.1:0-1796 GCF_003998575.1 Mesorhizobium sp. M7A.F.Ca.CA.001.10.2.1
GTCGAAATCCACCAGACGAACAGAACGGTGCTGAAAATCCATTCGAGCAGCCGCAAGTTTCGCGCTGTGATGGACGGCGAATTGGTCAGGCTTGACCGTGAAACGGTAATCGAAATCCAGCCTGGCGCGCTGAATGTACTGGTGCCGGCGAGCGCGGCCCAATCGAGAGCCGCCTGATGCGATGCGTTGCAACGAACAAACCGGCTTTAGCCAGCAGGAGCCTGCTCGGTGGTGCTGGGCGTGGGGACATGCTGTTCATCGCTGGTTGGCGCCTTGATCAACACACCATAAATCTCGGCAATGCCCCACGCAGCAAACACCAGAAGCAATGCGGCGATCAGGATTCGAAATCCATGCCAGCCCCATCGCCCCTGCCGCGCCTTGTTTTCTGGAATGATCTTGGCCATGCTCGATCCCTGTCTCATTCTGCACCAGCTGGCGCGCTCGGCAAATCATGGTCGGGTAACGGTTCCTCGCTAGGATGGTTCCGGAAAAGCGCGCTGGCCTTGCACCAGCGCAAGCAGGCGACGGCGAAGACCGGGACGAGGCAAGTGGGGTGACTGGCAAGACGCAAACAGTGCCCGAGCTGCCGGCCGAAGTTGCGCGCGCAGTCAAGGATGTTGACCGGCTCGCCGTGCTGCACGGGTTGGAGGTGCTGGATACAGCGGCCGATCCCGATTTCGACCGCGTCAGCAGCCTTGCCGCGGCGGTGATGCAGGTGCCGATGGCCCTGGTCACGCTCGTCGACCTCGAACGGCAGTGGTTCAAATCCTGCTTCGGCCTGGACGAGGCCGAAACCGCGACCGACGTCTCCTTCTGCGCCCATGCGATTGCCGCCGGCGACGAACCGATGGTGGTGGTGGATGCAACGACGGATCCCCGTTTCAAGACCAACCCGCTGGTCACCGGAAAGCACCATGTCCGCTTCTATGCCGGCGCGCCGATGGTTGTGGCAGGTGCCCGCATCGGCACGCTGTGCGTGCTCGACCGCTCGCCGCATGGTTTTCCATCCCACGCTGAGCTCGACCAGTTGAAGTCGCTCGCCGGCCTCGCCGCCAGCCTGTTCACCCTCAAGGACACAACCCGCAGCGGCGCGATCGCCGAGGCCGCACTGGTTCGCGAGGAAAAACGACGCGCCATCGCACTCGATGCGGCGTCGCTCGCTAGTTGGGCATGGGATATCCGCACCGATATCATCGAATGCGACACATTGATGTCGGAGCTGTTCAGCCTGCCGCGATCCAACCGGCTGCGCGCACGCGACATCCTCACCGCCATCGATCCGCGTGACGTCTACCAGACCGAAACCCGCTTTCGCGACGCCCTGACCGGCAGCGACGACTATTTCGGCGAATACCGGGTGAAGGGCTTTCATCCGCCGCGCTGGCTCGCCACGCGCGGCCGTGTCATCGAGCGTGACGGCGACGGCAAGCCGACCTTGATCTTCGGCGTCAACTACGACATCTCCGAGCGTAAGCTCGGCGACGAACGCCAACGGCTGCTGCTGCGTGAGCTCAACCATCGCGTCAAGAACACTTTGGCGACCGTCCAGGCGCTGGCAACGCAGACCGTGCGCCATGCCCGCCAGCCAAGCGAGTTCCTCGAGGCGTTCGGCGCCAGGCTTCAGGCCTTGGGCATCGCCCACAATCTGTTGTCGGACCGCGAGTGGCGCGGCATTGGCATCAGTGAACTCGTTCAGATCGAGGTCAAACCTTTCGAAACGGCCGAGCAGCCGCGCATGACGATCTCCGGCGACGACCTGCTGCTGTCGCCCGACCAGGCCGTCGGGCTTGGCC
>NZ_RZQY01000919.1:0-1796 GCF_003998575.1 Mesorhizobium sp. M7A.F.Ca.CA.001.10.2.1
CCGTTACTACAACTCCGTGGTGGCGATCGACGACAAGGGTGAAATCTCCGACGCAGTCGACAAGGTTCACCTGGTGCCGTTCGGCGAATACCTGCCTTTCGCCGATCTGCTCCAGCGTTTCGGCATCGAGCAACTGGTTGCCGGGCCGATGAGTTTCGCGGCCGGCAATGAGCGGCACGCCATCACGCTGCCCGATGGCATCCGTGCGCTGCCATTTATCTGTTATGAGGTGATCTTTCCCGATCTTGTGGCAGTTGACGCTGCGTCAGCGCAGCTTATTGTGAACGTTACCAACGATGCGTGGTTCGGCGACACGCCGGGTCCGTATCAGCATTTCAGGCAGGCCCAGATCCGCGCGGTGGAAAATGGATTGCCATTGGTACGTGCTGCCAACAACGGCATCTCGGCCGTCGTCGATCCGCGCGGGCGCATCGTCGATGCGCTTGCGATCGACGCACGCGGCGCCATCGATGCCCACATACCGATTTCCGGACAGGCGCTCATATCTCCCGGCCAACGGCGCATTAACGGAATGCTGATCATGTTGCTGTTTGCCGTTGGGGCAGCGCTGTTGAACGTAAGGCAAAGGCTACGGGTGAATTGACAGCCAACACATTAGAAACTCATACTGTAAGTGCCTGAAAATTTCTCGAAGCCGGTGGATCGTTCTGTTGGGGCAGTTGCCTCCGGCTTTGTTTGGGCAAGAAAAAATAGAGAAAGCCGAAAAAATTCGGCGAGGAAAAAATGACAGAAGACAACAAGAAGAAACCGAATCCGATCGACATCCATGTTGGCAGTCGCATCCGGCTTCGCCGCAACATGCTGGGAATGAGCCAGGAAAAGCTGGGAGAAAACCTCGGCATCACATTTCAACAGATTCAGAAATATGAAAAAGGCACCAACCGCGTCGGCGCCAGCCGATTGCAGGCGATAGCGTCCATACTCGGCGTGCCGGTCGCCTTCTTTTTCGAGGATGCGCCCGGCCAGGAGCCCGTGGCGGGCCGTGGATTTGCCGAGGACGCGTCGATGGCTTTCGCTGTCGAATTCTGCGGCAGCCCTGAAGGCCTTCAGCTCAACCGGGCCTTTGTCAAGATCGCTGATGCCAAGGTGCGCCGCAGGATTATAGACCTGGTCAAGTCCCTCTCCGCCGACGATCCCGACTGATCCTCAATCACGCCAGCACCGGCGGCGTCTTGCCGCCGGTGGCACAAGATAACTGCATCGACATTCATGCCAGAGCCGAAGCACCGCTTGACGAGCGGCGCTTCGCCCCGCTAACACGTGGCGCGCCAAAATCGGCAGCCTGCCGATCGTTTTTCAAGAGGGGACACCCGTGACGCGGCAGAACTACTTCTTTACCTCGGAATCCGTTGCCGAGGGCCATCCCGACAAAGTCTGTGACCGGATTTCCGACGAGATCGTCGATCTGGTGTATCGCGAAGCCAAGAAGACCGGCATGGACCCGTGGAAAGTCCGTGTCGCCTGCGAGACGCTGGCCACCACCAACCGTGTCGTCATCGCCGGCGAAGTGCGTGTTCCCGACACGCTGCTCAAGAGGGACAAGGCGGGCAATATTCTCAAGGATGCCGCTGGGCATTCGGTCGTCAATCCGGCCAAGTTCAAGTCGGTCGCCCGCAAGGCGATCCGCGAAATCGGCTACGAGCAGGCCGGCTTTCACTGGAAAACCGCGAAGATCGAGGTTCTGCTGCACGGCCAGTCGCCTGACATCGGCCAGGGCGTCGACAATGCCTCCGACCGTCAGGGCGAAGAGGGTGCCGGCGACCAGGGCATCATGT
>NZ_RZQY01000091.1:0-13856 GCF_003998575.1 Mesorhizobium sp. M7A.F.Ca.CA.001.10.2.1
GGGCAACGCAGTCCCTGGCCGCGCACTGCAGTTCGCGTGTGTCCTCGATCAGGATCACCCGATCGTCGCATTCGGCGACTTCAGCCAGCAGAGCGTTGGCGAGTGTTGTCTTCCCCGAGGAAGTGCCGCCGGCGATCAGCATGTTGCGCCGCTCGCGGACGGCCTTTTTCAGCGCATCGGCCTGCAGCGGCAGCATGATGCGTTCGGCAACATAGTCGGCCAGGGTGTAGACTTTCGCGGCGGGCTTGCGGATGGCAAAACATGGCGCCAACACCACAGGTGGCAGCAGGCCTTCGAAGCGTTCGCCAGACGGCAATTCGGCACTGACGATCGGGTTGTCGGCGTGCGCCTCGGCGCGCACGTGCGAAGCAACCAGGCGGATGATACGTTCTGCCTCGGACGGGTGCATGTGAACGTCGGTATCGACCCGACCTTCGCCTAACCGGTCGAGTCGCAGCGCGCCGTCGGGATTGACCATCACCTCGATGACGGACGGATCGGCCAGGGCTTCGGTGATTGCCGGACCCATGGCGGTGCGCAGCATGACACGCCGCCGGTGGTCGGCCTCGGGATGAGAGCTCATCCTTCCCCTCCCCCACCATTGTCTTTGCTAAGCGACTTTTTGCCGGAAGCGATCTGGCGGCCGACCTTCTCAACGAATTTCTCGAAACGCTCTTGGGCAATAGCCTGCGTTGATCGATCCGGGACCGGCGTGTGGGCGTGAAGGGTGATCGAAAAGCGGATGAAGAGCGCCAGGCTCTCCAGGATCACCTCGGAATCGCGCCTGACGTGGGCAAGATCGCGGGAGAGCCGGTCAAGCCTTACGCCGTAGCGCCGATCGAACTCGCTCTCGCCACGCCGCTCGATGAACGCCTCGATCGCCTTCGCCACGATCGCTGATTTGGTCGTTGACGGATCGCGACTGAGGTTGTCCAGTTTCTCGCTGAGCTCCGGCTCAAGCAGAAACTGATGGCGAATGCGGTGCGGCTTCATGCGGCTCGTTCCGACGGCCCGGCGTTGCGCCGGCGACGGGAGAAGCATCGGCCAGACGCTCAAAATTGCTTATGGCCGTTATCTACGCTGAGGTGCGCTCTGCAACTCAGCGGACTTCAGAAGCCGGGAATGACATCGTCGCCCCTGCCCTCGTTGATACCGTAGGCGCGGGCCGCAGTGGAAATCCGATCCATGACACGCTTGTCCGCGAGCGCTTCGCTGTCATCGTCTGCGGGCTTGTACAGATCGGCCTGATCGGGCTCTTGAGAGACAACAACGTCTTCTTCGGGCAGGCTTGGATGGCGTTGCTGCTGAACGCCTCCCTCGTCTTCAACTGGCGCGTCGGCGCTTTCCTCGTCCGCAGCAAGTCGGCTATCGACGCTGCACACTTGTCCAGTCCAGCCGTCCGGGCGTGATGCAGGGCAGTCCGCATAGGGTCCGTCGTGCAGCACCGGCGCAGGCAGCACCCGATCTGTGAAATTCTGATCCTGATAATAGCGCAGCTTCTTGGCGCGGATCGGCGGCAACCCAGAAACCAGGACCAATTCGTCTGACGGCGGCAATTGCATCACCTCGCCTGGCGTCAGGAGCGGGCGCGCGGTTTCCTGGCGGCTCACCATGACATGTGAAAGCCAGGGCGCAAGCCGATGGCCCGCATAGTTGCGCATCGACCTAAGTTCGGTTGCGGTGCCGAGGGCATCCGAGATGCGCTTGGCCGTGCGTTCGTCATTGGAGGAAAAGGCAATTCGCACGTGGCAATTGTCGAGAATAGCATTGTTCTCGCCATAGGCCTTTGAAACCTGGTTCAAAGATTGTGCGATCAGATAGGAGCGAATGCCATAACCTGCCATGAAGGCGAGCGCCGTTTCGAAGAAGTCGAGGCGACCGAGCGCCGGAAACTCGTCCAGCATCATGAGCAGCTGATGCTTACGGCTCTTCTTCGGGTCCCCCTCCAGACGCTCCGTCAACCGCCTGCCGATCTGGTTCAAGATCAGTCGCACCAAAGGCTTGGTGCGCGAGATATCCGAAGGCGGCACGACCAGATAGAGCGACAGCGGTCGCTCTCCATCCACTAGGTCAGCGATGCGCCAGTCGCAGGACGAAGTGGCCGCCGCGACCGTTGGATCACGATAAAGCCCGAGAAAGGACATGGCGGTCGAGAGGACGCCTGAGCGCTCGTTTTCCGACTTGTTCAGGAGTTCGCGGGCCGCCGAGGCCACTACGGGATGGACCTGAGGGTTATGCCCCGTCCCGAGATGGTTTGTCGTCATCATCCGCCGTAGCGTTGCGGCAAACGAGCGTTGCGGGTCCGACAGGAAGGTGGCGACGCGGGCAAGCGTCTTGTCCTCTTCAGCGTAGAGCACGTGCAAAATGGCGCCAACTAGAAGTGAATGGCTGGTCTTCTCCCAGTGGTTCCGTCGCTCCAGCGCGCCCTCGGGATCGACGAGGATGTCGGCGATGTTTTGAACGTCCCGGATCTCATCTGGGCCTTTGCGCACCTCCAGCAGCGGGTTGTAGCGTGCCGATCTCGGGTCGGTCGGATTGAACAGAAGGCAGTACGAGAATTTCGACCGCCAGCCGGAGGTCAACTGCCAATTTTCGCCTTTTATATCATGAATGATGGCAGACCCGGTCCAGGAAAGTAGCGTTGGAACAACCAGCCCCACGCCCTTGCCCGAACGCGTCGGCGCAAATGCCATGACGTGCTCCGGGCCGTCATGGCGCAGATAGCGATCGTTCAGCCTACCGAGGAAAACGCCCGCCGGCCGTAACAACCCTGCCGTCTCGACCTCATGAGTCGTGGCCCACCGTGAAGACCCATAGGTCGTAACCGACCCGCGCTGTCGCGCGCGCAAAAGCGAGCCTGCGATTGCGGCGGCACAGCCCAGGAATCCGCTGGCGCCTGCAAGCGTACCGGCTTTGTCGAAGACCTCCGGCGCATAAGCATCGAAGTGGAACCACCATTCAAACAGCTTCCACGGCTTGTAGATTGGCCAGCCGGCGAAGAGAAACCATGGTGCGCCGAGAGGCGTCTGGTAGGTCAGCATTTGAGCGCACCATTGGGTTGCCGTCCATACGCCGATAATGACAATTGCGCACACAACGGCGATCTGCCCGATCAGTAGCTTCGTAGGTGTCATCGGCTTGACCCGCTGAACAACGCGACCTAGCATCGCGCGGCGCAGCCGGGACAGGAATGTTCCTCACATACGATTTGGGAGCAATGAACGACTTCCTACGTATGCAGGTCGGTCAGCACGCGTGTTGCGCCTTCACGCGACACCATCCTCTCCATTCACCCTGAGGCCCGGCGCCGACGACAGTTGCGTGATCGCTCCTCCGCAAAGTTATCTTCTGCGTTCAGGGAGCCAGGGGCGCCTGGGCTGGCTGATGAACACCGTCCGCTCGCGCATGTGGGGTCGAATTGATTTGTGCCCAAGTGGAGGCAGGCTCATTTAACAGTTGCCGCAGTTCCCCTGGCTCGAACGCCATCATCGGTGGGGAAGCGGGTTCATCCTCCAACAGTTGCCGCAGTTCCTCTGGCTCGAACGCCATCATCGATGGGGAAGCGGGTTCATCCTCCAACAGCTGCCGCAGTTCCCCTGGCTCGAACGCCATCATTGGTGGGGAGGCAGGCTCGTCCTCCAACAGTTGCCGCAGTTCCCCTGGCTCGAACGCCATCATTGGTGGGGAGGCAGGCTCGTCTTCCAACAGTTGCCGCAGTTCCCCTGGCTCGAATGCCATCATCGGTGGGGAGGCGGGTTCATCCTCCAGCAGCTGCCGCGGCTCTTCCTCGTGCGGCAAGCGCCTCCTTAGCCGGTCTTGCAGCGCCTGCCGATCGGCAACGAGGTTGTCGAGGGGCAGCGGCTCGTGGTCTGGCCGCTGCCCTTTCACCAATCGTTCAACCAGCGCCCACGTGCCCTCCAGGACAAATACGCCGCAATCATAATGGTTCGTCTGTCTGGCCATGGGGGCTGGCGCCAAGGTGGCATTCAGCAGTCCTGCGAGCTGTTTTGCAGGCACGTCGTTATATCCCTCTCGCTGGAGGGAGTCGTAGTGATAGGCGAACCGCCTTTCCGGGTCGCGGCGATCAACGAGCAGCAGCGACCAATGGGTGCCGGGGCTAGTAGCCGTGCCATTATTCACTGGCAAGAACAGGAAGTCGGCTGTGGCGTTGTTTTGATTATAGATGGACTGCAATATGCCTCGAGCGTCTTGCGGCGACGTGTGTCGCAGTAGATGGGATACGGAAGGATCCACCAGCCGAGTCCGGGCAGCGAGCGCCGGATTGATCCCCTGCAGTTGCCCCTCCAGCAAATTGTAATCTCTCTGGATATGGGCGTCGCTCAGCCATTCGGCGGCGCCGAGCACCCGCCCCGTTGCAACGTTGGACGGGGCTGTCGGATCGAGCGCCCCGATCTGAGCCCCAGAGGAACTGGTAGTCAGTGTGGTCACATCAACCAGTGGAAGGCCGCGGTAGGTGCCTGGCAGCCTAGCGGTTGCTGGCGAGGCGGGTTGGGGAGCTCTTGCCGGTGCCGCTGGCCCAGCTTCAGCAGCGGCCCCAACGCGCCTGGTGACTGCGTCTGCCGGATGAGCAGAAAGGACAGTTTCGCGCCCGAGCACAATGCGCGGCAGGATATCCCGGAGGTGAGCCAATGCAGAACTGATACTTAGCCTATTACCATAGGAGACAGCCTTGAAGCTCTCAACATCTTTATCCAGCGATTTGTCGTGAATCCGAGCCGCAATCCCAAGCTTGTTATTTTGACGCAGGTACTGACTAAAATGTCTAAGAAAATTTGTATAGCCGCCCACGGTATCTGGATTCCGTCCGGTCGCAGGCGCTGCCAGGTACTCCTTGGTCGAAGCGGCTCTGTAATTTCTAATGAGCTCGGCATCGTCAGGATAGGGGATCACGACAGGGCGAGCCATAATCGGGGCTCCGCCTGTCGACTTCTTGAGGTAACGCAGTGCGCCAGCCACGGTGGAGGAACCACCCGTACTCTCGTACTCCTTGAGATCCTGATCCAGCGACGAATGGTAAAGCCGAGCAGCAAACCCTGGCTTGTTGTTTTGAAGGAGCCACCGACTAAAGCCGAAAAGAGAATTTACATTGTAAGTGACCGTGTTCGCTTTGGCCTTACCCGCGTGGAATGCTGCCCTCAGCCCTTCGATAGCGGTCGCATCGTTGGAATAGACAGGACGCTTGTCGGCACCGTCGGGGACTACAATTGGACGATCCGGCTGCACTGTCGAGGGCATCGACCCACCACCTCCGGGATGCGGTGCTGGGGTGGATTCGTGCTCATCCCTCTGCCTGACGAGCTGCGCCTCACATTCCGGTGTAGCCACCTCATGAGGATCCTGCATCGGTTCGATCCCCTCCATCTCCTGCTGCAACCAAGCCAAAGCTTGGCGAGCGGCCTGCGCGGCTTCATCAACCGCGGAGGATGTCTCCACACCTCTGGCGGACGCCGGCAGAGCCTGCTCCGCCCGCCGTCGAAAGAGCTCTGGCGAGGCGGATTTCTCCGCCCACAATCTGGGCTGCGTAGCGAGTCCCCGTCCAGATTTATGTGGCACCGCCTCGCTTGGCAGCGGGCTGCTCCTGTCCCGTGCAGCTACCAGCTCCTCCGGGGCGCCCTGGTCGCCGTGGCGCCAGTTCAAGTGAGGGACGGCCTCTCCAAAGTCGGGCGCTTGGTGTTGGTGCGCGGTTGGGGCGAGAGACAATGGTAGATCGGTGCCCTCCTTATAACCTACCGGCAGGAGCTCCTCTGGCCAATCGAATCCCTGCTGTGGTGCGGTATGCTGAGCAGCGTCGCCACGGGGACGAGCCTCCATGCTGACCGCGTTTTCCAGATGATTCCCGAGTATAACGCGCGGCGGGTTCTTGCGGAGATAAACCAGCGCAGATTCGATCGGAGCTCCACCATTAGAGGAGGCGGCCTTGTAGCTCTCAACATCTTTATCCAGCGATTTATCGTAAATGCGACCCGCAATTCCGAGCTTGTCATTTTGACGTAGGTAATGACTGAAATGGTTAAGAGCAGTTGCGTAGCCGCTCGCGGATCTGAAATGTCTGGTGAGCGCGGCGTCGTCAGGATGGGGGTTCAGGACAGCGCGACCCACAATCGGGCCGGCTCCGCCCATCGACTTCATCAATTGACGCAGTGCGCCAGCCACGGTGGAGGAACCACCCCTACTCTCGTACTCCTCGAGATCCTGGCTCAGCGACGGATGGTAAAGCCGAGCAGCAAGCCCTGGCTTGTTGTTTTGAAAGAGCCAACGACTAAAGCCGAAAAGAGAATTTGTGCTGCGAGTGACCGTGTCCGGCCTGGCTTTACCCGCAAGGAGTGCTGACTTCAGCCCTTCGATGGCGGTGGCATCGTTGGAATAAACAGGACGCTTGTCGGCACCGTCGGGGACCACAATTGGACGATCCGGCTGCACTGTCGAGGGCATCGACCCGTCGAGATGCGGTGCTGGGGTGTATTCGTGCTCGTCCCCCTGCATCACAAGTTGCGCCTCCCGTTCCGATGTACCCACCTGATCGGTGGGGAGTTGCATCATCACGCGAGCGCCTGAGTTGCCAACCTCACCTGGTTGCCGCTCAGTGACAGCATGCTGCAGATTGCTTTGGATCCTCTGCCTCTTCGTTGGTCTCAACTCACCTTTACCATGCGAGCCATTGACGAGGACCTCCTCGCCTAGCGCACCCATCAACTCGTCCGCCGCCTGCAGTTCGCCCAAGTGCTGCTCAAAACCGGCTTGGCCGGCCTGTCCGCTTGCTCGTGCGGTACGGCGTGCTGCACCTGCAGCCAAGCTGCCACGATGAATGTCTAGTTTGTACGGGTGCACGCTATCCTCACTTCCACAGATCACATGAGCAACCTACTCAGGCAAGCTTTCGAGAGGCTGACGAGGTCCGCCGCCGCGGAAGGCGAAGGCTGGTTTTCTGCTCAGCGGTTGACGGCCTCGCGTGTTGCGGCCGCGCCGGGTATCACGCCAATCAATCTGAATAGTCGATGCGTCAAACGAACCAGGATGGGATTTTCGTAGCGGGGCTGCTCTACTCACTCTTGTCCTGAGGGCAGAATTCAACCATATCGCCGAGCAACTGGATGCCGATTGGATACCCGATCCGGAAAGCTTCAGCTCATATGTGACGCGAGGATGAGAATCGTGGCAGCTCCAGACCGACGGGCTGCCACCCACAGCGGCGATGACCGACGAGGGTCTTCTATTGCCAAGGCAATCGTCCGTTCGGGGACCTATGTGTTCCAATGCTCGTCGAGCGGATCGGTGGGCCGCACCGCCGTAGCGTTACGGCGAGCGGAAGCGGCGTTGGGTGCGGCTTTTCCCCTGAACGCTTCACACCAGGCTGATAGGGGATCTTGCAATCGCACACACGCGGTCTGCAGGCGTGCCTATCAAGCAGTTTGCTCAGACCAACGCCGCGGCGAGCCGATCCTCAATACGCAGCGCAAGTCCTAGACTCCACGATCGTCCTTCGGTGCAGATTTGCTCGCGCCTCGCCCTGATTACAGCTGATAAGGCGAGCTAACAATTGCAAGAGCCACAAGCTATTCCAGCTCGATCGGTTTGGTGTTCCAGTCGGGCGGGGTCTGACCGAGAATGTTGCGAACGAAGAAGTCTAGGAGTTTGCGCTCGGTGTAGGTGCCTAGAGTATGGTGATTGGCACCAGGAACGTAGACCATGTCAAAATCTTTTCCTGCCTTGATGAGTCGATCGGCAAGCTGGAACGAGCAAAACGGATCGACATTATCATCCATTTCGCCGACCGCGATCATCAGCTTGCCCTGCAGCCTGTGAGCATTGTCAACGGCGGAGGATTGCGAATATTCAATGCCGACCGGCCACCCCATCCAAAGTTCGTTCCACCAGGTCTTGTCTATCCTGTTGTCGAAGCAGCCGTTTTTGGCGACGGCGACCTTGTAGAAATCGGGGTGAAAGAGCAGCGCGCTGACTGCACTCTGGCCGCCGGCGGATGCGCCAAAAATGCCGACGTTGGATATGTCGTACCATGGATATTGCGCGGCCGCCGCCTTGTGCCACAGAATGCGATCGGGAAATCCTGCGTCCTTCAGATTCTTCCAAGCAACATCATGGAAGGCGCGGGAGCGGTTGTTGGTGCCCATGCCGTCGATCTGAGCAACGACGAAGCCCAGCTGCGTGAGCGGCTCTGTCCACCGCGAGAAGGATTTTGGGACGAAGGAGCCGTGGGGTCCAGCATAGATATTCTCCACAACCGGGTATTTCTTCGTCGGGTCGAAGTTGGCTGGCAGGTGGAGCACGCCCCAGATGTCAGTTTTGCCGTCGCGCCCCTTGGAATGGAAACTGAGCGGCGGCTGCCAGCCTGCGGCGACGAGCTCAGAAATGTCGGCCGTCTCGATCTGCTGGAGCTTGGCATTGTCGCTGGCGCGGTAGAGTGCCATGCGCGGGGGCAGATCGATGCGTGACCAGAGATCGACATAATAGCGCCTGTCAGGCGAGAACTCGATATGGTGGTTGGCCGGTTCGGGCGTCAGTGCAGTCAGTCCCTTGCCGTCAAAGCCGATGCGGTAAGCATGGACCCAATAGGGGTCCTCCTGCGAGTTCATCCCGCTCGCCTCGAACCAGATCTGACGCTTGACCGGATCGACATGGTTGACCCTCCGGACGACCCACTCACCTCGCGTGATCTGGTTTTCGAGCGCGCCTGTCCGGCCGTTGAAAAGATACAAATGCTCATACCCGTCGCGCTCTGATGCCCAGATGATCTCCTTCCCGTCATCGACATCGTAACGGAAGATTTTTCCGGCATCCTCCTGGCCATGCCCCAGCGGCAAATAATCAACGAATGTCTCGCTGGTCTCATCGATCAGGGAGCGCCCGCGGCCCGAGGCGGCGTCTACCTCGACCAGGCGATAAAGCTGATGCCCGCGCTGGTTATATTCGAAAGTGAAGCCGCGGCTGTCCGCCCACCACCGGAGAGGGGAAAGTTCGAAGACGTTCGAGAAGAGGGCACCGTCAATCACGATCTGGCGCCGGCCGGCAATGTCGAACAGGACTGGCTGGGGCAGCGGAAGGACATCGCCCGGCCTGGGATAGAATTTTGTTGAATATTCCCGCTCCAACTGGTCCGTCGAAGAATTGAGGTAGCGGACCTCTCGCCTATAGCCGGGGCGAACAAGGTAAGCGGCGAGGTGGCGCGAGTCCGGCGACCAGCTCAGCGTCGAAAAGACGTAGCAATTGCCTTCGGCTCCGTCCCGGCTCAGAGGAACATCCTGCAATCCGTCCTCGCTGCGCAGGAAAACGTTGCAGTTCTTGATATAGGCGATCCATTTGCCGTCGGGCGACGCGTTGCTCTTGTCGGGGTTGTTCTCCGCTGGCGGCGTGTAGCGGTGGCTGAGCTCCCTACGGTCCCCTTTCCTTGCATCGAATGTGGTGCTGGTACAGTCATAGCTTGCAAGGTCGCAGCTCCACCGGGTGTCTTCAATCTGGAAGTCGAGCCTGCGACCATCCTCACTCAGTTCGAAACGGTCGAACGGAAGATTGCCGGCTTGATAGCTCTCATGGCTCACCTTGTTTAGCGCTGCCGCCAGACGCGCCTGATCGAAAGCGGGCCGCTTGAAACCCGTGGCAGCATCGACCTGCATGAACTGCTGCTCGCCGTGGCTAGTCCGGCGGTAGACGAAGGCTTCACCCCCGGTCAGCCAGAAAGGCATTTTGGGGACATTGACAGTGAGCCCGCCATATCGTTCGTTGATCGTAAGTGCGCGCTTGAAATCGGCCGGCGCTAGCGTCGGGTGTAAACTTTTCGAACCCTTGGCCAGCGTCTGAGTTGCCGATCGCCATGCGGCGCGCGTCAAAGCGCCGATCCTGGACATACCTGTTCACTTCTTTCGGTTTTCGGAATGCTAATTTTGAAGTTGGGTTCTCGTCGCCGGTCTGCAGCAGCGCCGAAGCGTCGCCTTGGAGGAGAGCCAGCACGCGGGTGCAGCCAGGCACGCGCAACAGGGGCGCTCCTTGGACATCCAGGCACTGGTTCGGGTGCCGATTGAAGAGTTGGCGTCCGCCGCCGAAACAACCAGGAAAGAGCGTCCATGCAGCCCTGACGCGACTATTTCCCCGCGAGTATGGCCGCTTGCTTTTCTGCATCATCTGAAAGGTCCTGCTCTAGTCGGGCCGGATGTCACCCCGGCAGAAATCATTGTGCTATTTCGACAATCTCCGAGCGATTGCCGCCGGCCCATGACGAGGTTTACCGATAGGGCGCAATATGCGTGCCAAAGGAAAAGCGGTTTAAATACACGGCAATCCGCCTATGTCGCATCCCCAACATCGTCGCACACCGGACAATGCCGGACGAAATTGTCCCGGGGCGTCAAATTGGTTTGATGGTGACCCAAGGAGTTCTGGCTTTATCTGAGGCGTTCGGCCTTTTTCGAAAGCCGGACTCTTCGCGCGTTTCCGACGGCCCGAAGCGCCTGATCAAAGCTGACGGCATTCCCGGGTCTTGGCCTTGCCACAGCAGCACCTGCTGCATCAATTCCGACGGACGCTGTAGAACACCTGCAACACACGGCCCGCAGCAATTTCTCCGGCGCAACGCTGGGGCGACCGCCTTTGGCACTGCAGGCGTACATGCCGGAAAGGATGCCGTCTAGCCGCACCAGCGCTCCATTGATCATCAGCCGGTGCGGGCACCAGGATGACCGGCTGGAACGAAATCTTCCAACCGCTTCATCGTGAACAGCTGCTCCATGAACACATCGCTCCCGTCAATCGAGCCGTCTCGCCAGGGGGATCAATAGTCTGTCTTTGGCGTAGGTATTTCAGCAGCCTGCTAGCGTGCGGACGACGCCGACATCAACCGGCGGACAAATGCGACGAGGGCAACAAGCGCGCCTGACGCAACGCCGCCAGATCAGCCGAGCCCGTGCAGAAGCAGGCGACGGCCAACTGGCGGATGACGATCTCGAAATGCGCGACAACGGCCCCGGTGGACACTGTCGCCGCGCCCAGCACGCTGGCCGCCTGCCCGGCGATGTCCGCGCCCAGGCGGATGGCCTTGGCCACGTCGACGCCATCGCGGATCCCGCCCGACGCGATCAGCTTCACCGTTGGCAGCGCCCGACGCACCGCCTGCACGCTGGTCAGGGTGGAATCCCCCAATCGGCGAATGACATCGCCACTGCACGGTCGGCGGCATTGCGGGCGCGCTCGCCCTCCACTGCGGCCCAACTGGTGCCGCCGGCGCCGGCGACATCGATTACCGCCACGCCCGCCTCGACGAGCGCACAGGCACCGAGGCGGACAGGCCCGCCCCCACTTCCTTGGCCACCATCGGCACGCCCACGATGCGCGCGGCGCCAGCGATCAGCGCCAGGACGCCGCGCCAGTTCGCGGTCGCCCTCCGGCTGTACCGCTTCCTGCAGCGGATTGAGATGGACGATGAGCCCATCGGCCTCCAGCGCGTGCTCCGCGCGACGCGCCAGGTCCAGGCCGTCGGCCTCCCGCAGTTGCGCGGCGCCGATATTGGCCAGCAAGGGAATGTCTGGCGCCAGGCGGCGCAGCGCGCGCGTTAGCCCCTGGGAGTTGCGGGATTGCAGGCTCACACGCTGCGAACCGCACATGGCGATCCCCAAGGCTTGCGCTGCCTCGCTCAAATGCCGGTTGATGGCCTCGGCCCGTGGCATGCCGCCGGCCATAGAGCTGATCAGCAGCGGCGCGCGCATAGCCTTGCCCAGCAGCGAGGCGCGCAGGTCGATCTGCGTCAGGTCCAACTCGGGCAGTGCGCAGTGTTCGAAATGGATGTACTCCCAGCCAGCGGCCACCGTGGCCGGCGCCGTTCGCCGATCCAGCACGATGTCCAGATGTTCGTCCTTCCCCGGCTCAGGGCGGTGTCGCTCATGCTCGCTCCATCCGTAGCAGCGGGCGACGGCGTTGCGTCGGATCGAACCGACGGCAGCGCGCCCAAGCCGCCGCCTCCGGCGCGTCCAGGCCGACGCACGCTGGCCTCCCCCTGCAGCGTCGCTGCGATAGCGGCTGGTCGAAGTCTGGTAGTACTGCGCGCGGATCGCCGCCATCGCCTCGATCAACGGTCCCCACGGCGCGGGAAAGCATTCTTCCGCCATCACCCGGTGCAGCATGCGCGTATGGCCGGCCAACTCGTCGTTGAGGAACTCAACCACAGGCATAGCCGGATAGCGCTGCAGAAGCAGGATCGCCGCGTTATCGCCGGCCGACCTGTCCTTGTCGCGTCCATGCAGATCGTTCTGCAGGCGCCCTATCACTGAGATGAGCCGCAGGACCTGGCGAAACGCTGGACGCGCGCGCAAGGTCGCCATGTCCAGCCCCCACAGCAGCGACAGGCAACAGAACACGGTCCCGTAAGCGATCGAATCGATGCCGTTGTGCAGGTACTCGGCGTAAGACCAGCGTCGCGCCCCTGCCGCCTGCGCGTGTCCGGCGCGCAGCGCCGCGCAGTAGCACCGGGTATAGTCGAGAAGCCGAGCATAGTCGTGACGATCGTAAGCGAGCGCAGCCAGCGAAGCGCGCAGCTGAGCGCAGCCCTCGAATCCGGAGAGCACGCACGGTACGCCGTGCCCCAGCGCCTGCTCCAGGGCGGCGAGCTGCTCCGGCGCGATCAGGCCAACGTCGTTGCAATCGTCTAGCCAGAACAGCAGCGCCAGTTCGCGATAGAACGCCACGATCAGCGTTTCGTCCTGCGGATCGCGGCCGGTGCGGGCGCTGGTGTCGCGCAGGCTCGGGTGAATGCGTTGCAGGATATACTGGCCGCCCCTTACCGCTTCCTCAGCATGCTCATCCGCGAAACCGGTCAGGGCACGCCCCCACTCAAGCACCTGCTGCAGCGCGCGTTCGGTCTGGATCATGGCGCCGCCCCTGCTCCCTCGGCTACGACGCGCCGCCCACAACGAAGCGCCAGCCACAACCCGGCGAGACCGCATCTCCGCGCCATAACGGCGATCGCGAAGTTATCGATCCGATTGCCAGTTGCTGATGCAAGCTCTTGTGAACGGCCGTTAGGACCGGCCCGCAGCCTCGCCGGCAGTATCGAGCAATCCGCTTGCGCCGGCTCGCCATAGCAGGCGAGGACGGCAAGGTCGCCGGCGGCAAACGCACGCGAGCACATTGCAAGCGACATCCGCGAACGCGGCGCCGACTGGTCAGCCTCCGCCTCGGTGCCCGCATATGTCCGCGAGTCGAGCAGCGCCTTCGCCACGAAATGAGCAGAACGCCTTACGAGCATCGACCGCCGGCTGCTGCGCATGGGCGATGATGAGGCATGGTCTCGCAGCGGACCCGTTCCGACAGATGCTGCACCAGGGACGAGGCGACCTTATCCAACAAGGCACCACTTGCGCTGTTTGTGGAGACGAGCGTCGGCTGCATCCATGCGGCTGCTTGAGTGGTGAAGACTCTGAACGACGGTTCCTACGGCGCTGCCGGCGCAATCGGCTGCTTGGGGGACGCGTGACGCAGTCAAAGCTCCCCTTGCCAAGCACGGAGCAGGCGAGTGAGAGAGCAGATGAATAGGCGTGTCGCCAATATTTTTGCATTGCTCTAATCGATTATAGTTGTGAGGAGCAATTTGAGACCATTTACTTGCGGCTCAAGTCACCCATAAAAGAAAGCAAGCACCGATTCGGTAGCTTATCCCCTGTCTTTCGCGTACTCGCGGCCGTGGCGCCGGGTGAACGATTGAAGACCGCCGGTCTCACTCGCAGGTGGGCGCCAGGGCGTGGGGCGGTTGGCAAGCCACAGGAGTAGGACAATGTCGAAGGATTCGGGTAAGGGCGATAATCACGGCGGCGGACCGGGCAAGATCGAGATCACGG
>NZ_RZQY01000920.1:0-1787 GCF_003998575.1 Mesorhizobium sp. M7A.F.Ca.CA.001.10.2.1
ACAGATCTCAAGCCCTATGTCATCCTCGACAAGAAGATCAAGGACGGTTCGGGCGCCGAGCAGCCGATCAGGATCGGCATCATCGGCTTCGTGCCGCCGCAGATCATGGTCTGGGATCTCAAGAACCTCGAGGGCAACGTCAAGACGCGCGACATCGTCGAGGCGGCCAAGGCCTGGGTGCCGCAGATGAAGGAGGAGGGCGCCGACATCGTCCTTGCGCTGTCGCATTCCGGCATCGACGTGAAGCAGGGCGACATGATGGAGAACGCCTCGTTCTTCGTCGCCGGCGTCGACGGCATCGATGCGGTGTTCACCGGCCACCAGCATCTGGTGTTCCCCGGCAAGAAGGATTTCCAGTCGCTCGACGGTGTCGACACGCAAAAGGGCACGCTGCAGGGCAAACCCGCCGTCATGGGCGGTTTCTGGGGCTCGCATATGGGGCTGATCGACCTGATGCTGGAGCGTGACGGGTCGAAATGGAAGGTCGTTTCAGCCACCTCCGAAGCGCGGCCGATCTTCGAACGCCTCGACAACAAGAACAAGCCGACTGTCCCGGACGACAAGCGCATCATCGCGGCCCTCGACCAGGACCACCAGGCGACGCTGGCCTATGTGCGGCGTCCCGTCGGCAAGACCTCCGCGCCGCTTTATTCCTATTTCGCGCTGGTCGCCGACGATCCGTCGGTGCAGGTCGTCAGCCAGGCGCAGACCTGGTACCTCAGGGATATCCTCAAGAACACGCAATGGAAGGATGTGCCGCTGCTGTCGGCGGCCGCGCCGTTCAAGGCCGGCGGGCGCAACGGCGCCGACTACTATACCGACGTGCCGGCGGGCGACATCGCCATCAAGAACGTTGCCGACCTCTATCTCTATCCCAACACCGTGCGTGCGGTCGAAATCACCGGTGCGCAGGTTAAGGAATGGCTGGAAATGTCGGCCGGCATCTTCAACCGGATCGAGCCTGATAAGGCCGACCAGGCCCTCATCAACACTAATTTTCCGTCCTACAATTTCGACGTCATCGACGGCGTCACCTACAAGATCGATCTGTCGCAGCCGTCGAAATACGATGCCAAGGGCGGGCTGGCCAACGCTGGCGCCAATCGGATCGTCGACCTGAGTTTCGATGGAAAACCAATTGATCCTAAACAGAAATTCGTCATCGCGACCAACAATTACCGGGCCGGTGGCGGCGGCAATTTCCCCGACATCAATGCCTCGAAGATCATCTACGAGGCGCCGGACACCAATCGCGATGTCATCGTCCGCTATATCGTCAGCGAGGGCACGATCAACCCGTCGGCGGACGACAACTGGTCGTTCGCACCGCTGCCTGGAGCCAGCGCCGTCTTCGAAACCGGCCCCAGGGCCAAGGATTTCATTGCGCAGGTGAAATCGCTGAAGATCGAACCGGCGGGCGAGGGCGAGGCGGGCTTCGCGAAATACCGCATCCTGCTTTGAAGGGTGGGCTGCGGGGCGGCTCGATCCAAGCCCCTTACGGCGTGGATTGATCCGAGCCGAAACGTTCCTTGATGTCAGGCATGACGAGATCCAGCGCATCCGTGGAAATGCCGCCGGAATAGCCGTCCGGCAGTTGCTTGATCAGTTCGGGATCGTCGAGCCCTTGCGAAAAGTCGCCGCCGGAATAAGGGCCGAGCAGATAGACGCGGCTGTCGACTCGTTGCATGCGATCGAGAAACCGGTTCGGCCACCCCCACATCCATTTCGCGACGTTGACGGGGATGAGCAAGGTGCCTCTGCGGCAGGCATCCGGAACGTAGCCGCTC
>NZ_RZQY01000921.1:0-1784 GCF_003998575.1 Mesorhizobium sp. M7A.F.Ca.CA.001.10.2.1
GCCTGGTGTTCCGGCACCCTGGCCGGGCGGTTACCGACGACGGCGGCGGCATCGCTGGTTATCTCCGCGTCGAGATAGGTGTAGGCCGCCGTCATGCTGAGGCCGGAAGCCAGATCTGCGTTGGCCTCGATCTCCAGGCCGCGATGGCGGACTTCTCCGGTCTGGACCTGGTAGACGGGATTGGCTGCTGCCGTCGGCACATTGGTCTTGCGCAGGTCGAACAGCGAAGCGGTGATGAAGCCGGGGAAGAAGGTCGGCTCGTATTTCAAGCCGACTTCATACTGCTTGCCCAACGACGGCAGCAGCGCGTCTCCGGACTGGGTCGGGCCGATATTGGTGGTGAAGGATTCGGCATAGCTGGCGTAGGGCGTCAGGCCGTTGTCGAAGAGATAGCCGATGCCGATATTGCCGGTGAAGGCATGGTCCTTCTGATCGTAGCTGCCTGCACCGTCGAGTCGGTTGAAATTGGTGTGGTCGATCCAGGCCTGCCGGCCGCCGATTGTCAGGACCCAGTGGTCGGCGATCTTGGACTGGTTTTGTGCATAGAGGCCGACCTGGCCGATCGTCTCCACGCGATCCGTAATGATGAGGCTCGGCGGCGTGACAGGGATCGAGTAGTCCGGGTTCTGGGTGTCCAGCGGCGGACCCGCCCCGTAGCCGTTGCGCCCGTCGACCGATTGTCTGCTGTAATCCAGACCGAACAGCAGCTTGTTTTCGACCACGCCGAAGTCAGCCTTGTACTCGGCCTGGTTGTCGACGTTGAACAGCCTTGCCGTCTCATCCACGGTGAACAGCGTGCGCTGCACCGTATGTTCGTCTGCGCCGATGTATGGGCCGCCAAGCCACTCGCCAAAATAGAGCTGCCGGTAGTCGGTTTCCTGCTGCGAGTAGCGCAGGTTTTGCCGCACCGTCCAATGGTCGTCGAACTCATGGCTGAACTGGTAGCCGATCGAACCATGGTTGGCATCGAAGCGGTCGAAGTCAGGCGAGCCGGTGAAGAAATTGCGCGGCAGATTGCCATACTGCGCCGGCAGAAACTGATTCGTCGTCAGCCTGTCCCACTGGTAGTTGGCCAGGACGGTCAGCGAGGTCTGCGCATCCGGCTGCCACTTGAGCGCCGGCGCGACGAAGATGCGGTCGTTGCGGGAATAGTCGGTTTCGAGCGCGCCGTTGCGAACCAGGCCGGTCAGCCGGTAGGACCACACGCCGGCATCGTCGATCGGGCCGCCTATATCCAGCCCGGCCTCGACGGTGTTGAAGCTGCCATAGCTGAGGAAGCCGTCATAGATCGGCTTGTCAGTCGGCCGCTTGGTGACGGCATTGACCATGCCGCCAGCCTCGTTCTCGCCGTAGAGCACCGAGGATGGCCCCTTCAAGACTTCGATTCGCTCCAGCCCGTAGGGCTCGATCTTGAAGCCTGAGAAATCGATCACTTTCTGCGGCAGCCCGTCGCGATAGATCGCCGACGTGCAGAGGTCGAACCCACGAATCAGGCATTGGTCGAAGCGATCGTCGACGCCCCATGGCGAGATGGTGACGCCGGCGAGATAGGACAAGGCGTCCTCAAGCTGCCCCGGCTGGCGATCGTCGAGCTGCTTGCGGGTCACCACCGAAATCGAGCGCGGAATTTCCTTCAGCGGCGTGTCGGTTTTCGAGCCGGTGGTGGTGTTTTTGGCGATGTAGCCGTCATCCGGTCCGACCGGGCTGTCGCTCTGTCCCTCGACATTGATCGGGTTGAGCTCGGTCGCGGCTTCCTGCGCAAGGACCTGGGTGCAAAACAGGGT
>NZ_RZQY01000922.1:0-1777 GCF_003998575.1 Mesorhizobium sp. M7A.F.Ca.CA.001.10.2.1
CATCACGCAGGATCGGCCGGGATACGTCGAACTGGCGTGCAAGCTCGCGCTCGCCCGGCAGCCGGTCGCCGGTGCGCAGCACGCCTTCGAGGATGAGGCTCTCGATTTGCTGCACCACCTCGTCGGCGGTGCGCGAATGCTCGATCCTGGAAAAAATGTCGCTCAACAGAATGCCTGGAAGGTGAACCGGTGTCGTAGAATAGAGCTTGCCTCGCCAACTGGTCAAATTATTTATCCAATTGACAAAAGCGGGCCGATTTCCCGCCCGATGCCATCATCTTCGGCTAACTTGCTGTTTGCGTCATCAGGCCATTGGCACTAGAGGGACGCGCGTGCAAGAGGGTTCAAGGAAACCCAGGGAACAAGCCGTGTCAGACGACCCGTCCGATCTCGAATTCCAGCCGCGCGCCAAGGGCAGCGTCATGGGCTTTCCTGCGCATGAGGGCCGGCCTGGCGCACTCGGCGAGGTTCATGCCCGGCCGCACCCGCTGATCGAAAAGCCACGCGTCCTGATGCAACTCGCCTTCATGACCGAGGGGGGCTCGGGCGTCGACCACGCGGTGCTTTCCGAACTGTCGCGGCGCCTCGGCGTCGCCGCGCCCGACCGCCAGGCCCGCCATCATGCCATGAAATGGGGCAAGGGCTCGCTGCGCTGGGAGCGGCACACCGAATTCTCGACCTATTTGTGGGAAGGGCCGCTTTCCGAGAGCGGCAGGGCGCAGGAGGACTCCCCCTTCGGCAACGGGTTTTCGCCGCCGGGAACCTGCATCTCCGGCATCAGGCTCGAAATCCGCAAATGGACGCAAGCGAGCGAGCAGCTGATAGCCGGTTTCGATCCGACCAGCCTGTGCTACTCGCTGGTCGAGCGCGGAAACGCCGCCATCGTCACCGATTTTCGCCAGGATGGCGATGGCCTGACGCGCATGCTGCTGCTCGATCGCGGCTTGACCCCGGCGCGTACCGGCGCGTTGTCGCAGCGGCTTATCGACATCGAAACCTATCGGACGCTGGCCATGCTCGGCCTGCCGCTGGCGTTGACCTTGTCCGGCCGTGCCCGCCGCATCGAAGACCGGCTGGCGCAGACCACGCTGGAGATGAAGGTCGCCGGGACTCGCGACAGCCAGACCTTGCTGGCCGATCTGACCGAACTTGCGGCGGAGTTGGAGGCGGACGCGGCGTCGAGCCTTTACCGTTTCGGCGCCAGCCGTGCCTATGACGGCATCGTCGGCGAACGGCTGGAGGCGCTCGAGGAAGAGGCTGTGCCCGGCTATGACACATGGCGCGGGTTCCTGCAGCGCCGGGTGGCGCCCGCAATGCGCACCTGCCGCTCGGTCGAGGAGCGGCAGGAAAATCTGTCGCGAAAACTGACCCGCGCCACGACGCTGCTGCGCACCTGGGTTGATGTCGAGGTCGAGAAACAGAACCGCGACCTGCTTGCCTCGATGAACAATCGCGCCCGCCTGCAACTGCGCCTGCAGCAGACCGTCGAGGGGCTCTCGGTCGCCGCCGTCTCCTATTATGTGGTCGGCCTTGTCGGCTATGTCGCCAAGGGTGCCTCGATCTTCGGCCATGCCTTCGCACCGGAGATCATTACCGCGGCTTCGGTGCCTGTCGCCATCCTGCTGGTCTGGTGGGGCGTACGCCGCGTGCGCCGGATGCACTCCGAGCCCGGCAAGCCGCCCGGCGAATAGATCTGCTCACCCTCCCCCTTGTGGGGAGGGTCGGCTCATGATCGCAGCGAAGCGAAGATCGTGAGACGGGGTGGGGGTCCTCGTAG
>NZ_RZQY01000923.1:0-1775 GCF_003998575.1 Mesorhizobium sp. M7A.F.Ca.CA.001.10.2.1
GTCCACAAGGAGGATGTGGCGCTGACCTACGCGCCGGAGCCGGCCTATTCGCTGGTGCTCTACATCAACCAGCCGACCGATGCCGACGGCAATGCCAGGATGCGGGCGCTGACGCGGGCGCTGATCGACGTGACGATCAAGCATGGCGGGCGCTTCTTCCTGCCTTACCAGCTGCATTATACGGCCAGGGAATTGCTGGCCTCCTATCCCGAACTGCCGGCCTTCCTGGCGGCGAAGCGGCAGTATGACCCGACGGAACTGTTTTCCTCGACCTTCTACCGTGCCATCAAGGCGCTGAGCGGGGTGGCGTAGACGTTAGGAGACTTCATGCGCAAGGTATCAGCCGCGGCACTCATCCTCATCGCGCTGTGCGCTGGCCCTGCCGGAGCCGAGGATCTCAAGGCCTTCAAGCTGACCATCGACGGTGTGACGGTCGATATCGATCCCGGCGAGAGCGCAGACGTGACCCTGCCTGGCGGCAAGCAGAGCAAGGTGACGCTCGAACGCAACGACTTCGCCACCTTTTCCGGCAGCGTTTTCTCCTTCGTTCACCCCAGCAACATTTCGGTGACCAAGACCGACCTCGGCGATGATATCACGCAGTATCTGATGGCGTCGGCTCTCGGCACGATCGTCGTGGTGCAGGAATATGGCGCGATGAATCCGGTGTCGCTTAACCAGCTGATGCTGCAGGAGATGACCAAGGAATCGGTGCTGGCCGGCGCCACGCTGACGCAGGAGCCGACGACGCGCAAACTCGCCGACGGCAAGGAATTGACCGGGATCCGCGCCGAGGTGACGACACGCACCGACACCGCCGATTTCGAGATCGTCGGCTTCGGCCTGGCCGATCGGGGGCTGCTGTTCATCACCCGCATTGCCGGCGAGGATGCAGCGACCGAAAAGCCGCTGATCGACAAGTTCTGGAAGAGCCTGAAAGTCAAGTTGCAGCGGGACTAGGGTCGTGTCCCGGTTTGAATTTCGGTTGGGATCCACACTTTTGCGTAACGGCGGCTCAAGTTATTCTGACGATCCGGAGGTTGGAGATCCTGCAGCATGGCGAAGCTCATTTTCAGAATGAACCAGTCCCTCGACGGTTACGTCGACCACCAGAAAATGCCGTCAGGCCCGACAATCTTTCGTCACTGGATGGAGCAAGTGCGCAATTTGAGTGGCAGTGTGTACGGTCGCGGCATGTACGAGGTCATGCGCTATTGGGACGAAGACAGTCCTGAGTGGAACGCGGAGGCGCACGAATTCGCGGCGGCGTGGCGGAGCCAACCGAAATGGGTTGTGTCGCGCTCGCTGAAGTCGGTCGGCCCCAATGCCACACTTGTCGCGGACGACGTCGAGGCGGTGATAGGTGGGCTTAAGGCTGAGCTCGTCGGGGAGATTTCAGTTTCCGGACCAGACCTGGCACGAAGCCTGACCGACCTTGGTCTTATCGATGAATATCAACTCTACCTCCATCCGTTCGTGCTCGGTCAGGGCAAGCCATTCTTCGCCGGCCCCCGGCCGCCGCTTCGCTTTGTGGCCAGCGATTTGATTGGCGACGACGTGATCAGGTTGACCTATGTGCCTGCCTGACCACGCGGTCGTCAAACGCCAGGGGGCTTACAGCCCCTTTGGCATCAGTCCGGCCAGCCAGTTCACGGAGCGTTTCGCGGCGTCGGCGGTTGCCGAGGCGGCGCGGCCGAGATCGGTCTTGACCACGGCGTAGCCGTTCTTGGTGCGATAGAGCACACCGGTTCCGCCATCGACCACCTGTTCATAGG
>NZ_RZQY01000924.1:0-1775 GCF_003998575.1 Mesorhizobium sp. M7A.F.Ca.CA.001.10.2.1
GCCGGCGCGCGGCGCGCCGATGATGATGGCGCGGGCCGTCATGCTTGTCCCGCCAGTGCCGCGCGCATGGCAACGATCCCGCCAACGACGATCAGCGCCGGCGAGGCGAGACCGGCGGCCGCGGCTTCCTCGGCAATGGTGGCGAGCGTTGCGACGACGGTTCGTTCCTGCGGCGTCGTTGCGGCGACGATCACTGCCGCCGGTGTCGACGGCGCCAGCCCGCCGTCGAGCAGTGCCGCCGCGATCAAAGGCAGGTTGGCCATGCCCATATAAACGACGACAGGCTGGCCGGTGCGGGCGATTGCCGCCCAATCGAGATCGTCATCGGTGCCGGCGGCGTGGCCGGTGGCCAGGATCACCGCCTTGTTGATGCCGCGCATGGTGGCCGGGATGCCGGTCGCGGCCAGAGCGCTGAGGCCCGAGGTCAGGCCTGGCAGCACGCGGAACGGGATGTTTTCATGCGCCAGCGCCAGGGCTTCTTCGCCGCCGCGGCCGAAAATATAGGGATCGCCGCCCTTCAGCCTGACGACGCGGCGGCCGTCGCGCGCCAGCCGCACCAAAAGGGCGGTGATGTCATCCTGTTTCATCGACGGTTTGCCGCCGCGCTTGCCAGCAAAGAAAAGCTCGGCATTTTCGGCAACGGCGACGACATCGGATGAGACCAGCGCGTCGTAGACCAGCGCATCCGCCTCGGCCAAAGCCGCCAGCACTTCGAGCGTCAGGCAACCGGGGTCGCCGGGGCCGGCGCCGGCCAGCCAGACATGGCCAGGCTCCAGCTGGCGCGGCTTGAAGTTCAGCCGGGACAAGGCTTTTTCGAGCGTAGCGTTTTCGCCGGTGTTTTTGTTGCTGCCGCTCACAATCCGTCCCGTCCGCGAAAACGCCGCTGGTAGTGGGCGTCGTATAATGAACTCTCGCCAAAACCTTCGGCTGCCAGCGAGCGGCCGACGAAGATGATCGCCGTGCGCTCCATCGGATCGGCGGCGAGCAGCGCCTCGATGGTCGCCAGCGTGCCGGTCAGCACACGCTCGTCCGGCCAGGAGGCGCGGAAGACGACCGCCACCGGGCAATCCCCGCCATAATGCGGCGTCAGCTCGGCAACGACGCGGTCGATGGCGTGGATGGCCAGATGAATGGCCAGCGTGGCGCCGGTGCGGCCGAAGCCGGCCAGCGTTTCGCCGGGCGGCATTTTTGATGCGCGTCCGGAGATGCGGGTCAGCACCAGGCTTTGCGCGACTTCAGGAATGGTCAGTTCGCGGCGCAATGCGGCGGCGGCAGCGGCGAAGGAGGGGACGCCCGGCGTCAGCGTGTAGGGAATGCCATGCTTTTCCAGCCGGCGGATCTGCTCGGCGACGGCGCTCCACACCGACAGGTCGCCGGAATGCAGGCGGGCGACATCATGGCCCGATTTGTGGGCCGCGACATACTCGGCCTCGATCTCGTCGAGCGACATCGGCGCGGTGTCGATCAGCTTTGTTCCCGGCGCGCAGTGCTGTAGCAATTCGGGCGCGACGATCGAGCCGGCATGCAGGCAGACCTGGCAGCTTGCCAGCAGCCTCGCGCCGCGCAGCGTGATGAGGTCGGCGGCACCGGGACCGGCGCCGATGAAATGGACGGTCATGGCGCATCTCCACTGATGGCGATCGCGCAGGTGACCGGGCCGAGCACCGTGCGCGGGCCAAGCAGTCTGGCGCCTTTGCCGACGACGGCAAGGGCGGATGCCTCGGAAACCGATGAGGTTCCGGCAACATCCTGCGAGAGGTCGGAATGGCTGAGCG
>NZ_RZQY01000925.1:0-1774 GCF_003998575.1 Mesorhizobium sp. M7A.F.Ca.CA.001.10.2.1
CCAGCCGCAGCGTCCGCGTCTCGGCATTGGCGCCGGCATCGGCCAGCGCGCGCGACCAGCCGATGGAGTCATCGACCGGCTTGCCGTCGAAGGTGACGAACGAGCCGATACCAACCCTGGTCGTGATCAGCCCCCGGCTGGACAATTCCTCAAGGCCCTTGCGGACCGTATTGCGACTGACGGAGAAGCGCTGGACAAGTTCATTCTCGCTTTGCAGGCGGTCGCCGAAGCCGAGAACACCGGAGCGGATTTCATGTTCGAGAACGGTGGCGATCTGCTCGGGTTTGCCCGTACCGGGAGACAGTTGAACCGCGCGCCGCTTCATATAGTACCTGTTCAGTGAACCTGTATAATCCTGTTCAATATAGAGACCGGGATGCTATGTCAACGGGTACTGAAGACTGCCCAAAAGGCAGCGAATATGCGGAATACCGTGCAAGGCGCGCCGAGAGGCAGGTCAATATGGCCCCCGAAAAGCCGGTCGGCGATCGCCAAAAAAGAGGCATACATCAAGGGGATGGAGCCAGACCCTGATTCAATTTCACCGGAGCAGGCTACGGGATCGACACCTCACGCGGTTCGACGAGGATGTCCGCCTCGATCGCGGCGTTAATGAACGCCGCCCTTGCCGCCGAGACTTCTTTCTTTCCCTCGAGCACGGCCAGACAGACCTTGCGGGCAACCATATGCTTTTGCCCGGTCGCAACCGGCCAGCGGTTCAGCAGGACGTCTGCAGCCTGAGCGACCCGCTCCACGTTGAAGATCGAGTTTCGCGATCGGCCGAGCGCAATCCTGACCGGCTCATCGAAACGCTGATCTTGCACGATGCCACTCCCCAAAGTCGGCATTCATCGATTCGCGGCCTTCAACCCCGAGCAATGTGATAGGTTCCGCGCTAAAGGTGCAAGATGTCCGATTCCAGTGGCCAGAAAAATCCCAGGCTGATCGTCGTGGTCGCCTTCGATCGCGGTGAGGATGGCGAGCTGTTCCCAGCCTTTGGACCCGCCGACCAGCAAAGCGAAGACCGCGCTATACGCACCGCCAAGGCTCTGGCGGCAAAGCATGCCGGCGTCATCGCCTGGAGCCGTGAGGCCGATCCGACGCTAGGCGAATACGGCCCGCCGAACACGCTCTTCGTCAGCGGCGACGTACCTGACATGGAGTAATCTGGCGTCAGGATCCGGCCTGCGCTCAATGCCGCAGCCAGAACGGAGACTTCTCAGAAAACACCCGCCTTTCCTTGAAGCTTGATGCAAGCCGGTTCCCTCGCCCATCAAGCAAAAGCCCGCCACGGTGAACCGGAGCGGGCCTTGGAGGAGGATAAGGGGTGGGACCCTCTCCTCTTGTTTCCACGGGGGGGTGTGGACCGCAATGACCATACGAAAGTTTTGCAGAGTGCAAGATCACAAGCCGGCTTGCCTGCATCACAATCCGGTGCGCGCCGACATTGGGGGCGCTCACGAGATTGCGATCTGTCGGCGACAACCGGGCGGGCCTGGCTAGATGCGCCCGAGCACGACAAGCACGATGACGATGAGCAGCACGAGCCCGAGGCCGCCGCCGCCATAGTAGCCGGCGCCATAAAAAGGACCTCCGCCGAGGCCGCTGAAGCCGCCAAGCAGGGCAAGGATAAGAATGATGATCAGTATGGTTCCAAGGCTCATGGCTTTCAGCTCCCGTTAGCGCTGACGCATTGGGTCGAACATCGCGGCCGCGATGTTCGACCCAATGCGTCAGCGCTAACGGGAGCTGAAAGCCATGAGCCTTGGAACCA
>NZ_RZQY01000926.1:0-1773 GCF_003998575.1 Mesorhizobium sp. M7A.F.Ca.CA.001.10.2.1
GAGCAGTGCCGTCAGGCCCTCGAGCCCCAAGGTCAGCGCGATGCCGATGACGATCTGGTTCAGCCCGATGCGCACGCAAAGCAGCGCCATGACAAGCGCCACCGCAGCACCCCCGGCGGCACCGGTGAGAAAACCCAGCCACAGCGACCCGGAATAGAAAGCGCCGACAAAGCCGAGATAGGCGCCGGCCAGCATCATGCCTTCGATGCCGATATTGAGCACGCCCGCCTTCTCGGAGATCTGCTCGCCGAGCCCGGCAAGCAGCAGCGGGATCGCCGCGGTGACGGCGCCGAACAGGAGCGCGCTGAGAAAGACTTCGCTGAACAGCCCGGTCATGCCTAGGCCCTCCGCGACTGGTTGTATCGGTGATCGAAATATTCGGCGAGCGCGAGCACGATCAGCACGATGGAAACCAGCACCAGAGTGAAATGATTGGGCACGCCGAGCCGGCGCGCCGCGCTCTCGCCGCCGATCGAAAGCACCGAGAGCAGGAACACGAAGCCGATTGCCGCAAAGCCGTTCATGCGGGCGAGAAACACGGCGGGAATCACGGCAAGCCCATAGGCGGGATTCCAGTCGGCGCGGACATTGCCCTGGACGCCGATGATGTCGACGGCGCCGGCAAGCCCGGCCAGCCCGGCCGAAATGGCGAAGACGGCGACGGTCAGGCCGGGGACACCGAGTCCCGAGTGAACCGCCGCGCGTGGATTGGCGCCGACGATCCTCAGCTTCAGCCCGAACGCCGTGCGCGTCATCACCAGATGCACGATGACGATCGCCGCCAGCCCAAGCAGCAAGCCGCTGGTGATGGTCGTTTCGAACAGGCGCGGCAACCGGTCTTCCACCGGCAGCGTACGGGTCTGCGGCACGGTCGTGTTGGGGTCGCGAAACGCCAGCTTGACCAGCACATTGGCGAGCGAGGTGCCGAGGAACGTCATCATCAGCGTGGTGATGATCTCGTTGACGCCCTGATAGGCACGCAGCAGGGCCGGCACCAGCGACCAGATCATCGCCACCACCATGGCGATGAGGAACGAGCAGACCAGCGCCAGCCAGGCTGGCATGACCTGCACGAACATAGGAGCGCTGGCCGCCGCCGTCACCGCGCCGAGCAGGAACTGGCCGTCGCCGCCGAGATTCCACATGCCGGCGCGAAAGGCCACGATCAGGCCGGCGGCAAGAAACAGCAGCGGCGCCATGCGCGTCAGCGTCTGCTGGATGCCGAGCGGCGAGAACAGTCCTTTCTCCAGCACGAAGCCGTAGTAGGCGAGCGGGTCGACGCCGACCGCAAGCAGGATACAGCCGGCTATGACGAGAGCGATGAGGATCGGGCCGAGCGTCATCAGCAGCCGATGCGCGATGTCGCGGCGCGTCCTTGCCCCGCTCGTGGCATCGAGTGCGGTGGCACTGACCGTGGGTGCGGTGTCGATGCTCATGCGGCAAGTCCGATCATCAGGCGACCGACCTTGGTGCGGGCATCGTCGGCATTCTCGACGGTGCCGACCAAAGCTCCGTCGGCGATGACGGCGATGCGGTCGCACATGCCAAGCAATTCCTCGAGGTCGGTGGAGATCAGCAGCACCGCAAGGCCACGCGCCGCCGTGTCGCGAATGCGCTGGCGCGACGCCAAAGTGTTGGCGAGATCGAGCCCGTAGGTCGGCTTGTTGAAGATCACCACCTTGGCGCCCTCAGCCAGTTCCCGTGCCAGAAGCACCTTCTGGATGTTGCCGCCGGACAGCCGCGCGACAGGCGTCTTCAGGCTCGGCGTACGCA
>NZ_RZQY01000927.1:0-1772 GCF_003998575.1 Mesorhizobium sp. M7A.F.Ca.CA.001.10.2.1
GCGTGGCGTCGGCAAGGTTTTCTCCAACGGCGTGACGGCGCTCAACGATGTCGACCTGACCATCAGGGAAGGCGATTTCCTCAGCCTGCTCGGGCCGTCGGGTTGCGGCAAGTCGACGGCGCTGCGGCTGATCGCCGGCCTGTCGACGCCGACCTCCGGCGTGCTCGACTGGCGCGGCGGCGGCTCAGCTGACCGCTCGAACATCGGCTTCGTCTTTCAGGAGCCGACGCTGCTGCCCTGGGCCAACATCTTCGACAATGTCTGGCTGCCGCTGCGGCTGAAAGGTATTTCCCGTGCCAAGGCGGCACCTGCGGTGACGGAAATGCTGGCGCGGGTTCACCTGACCGGTTTCGAAGACGCGGTGCCGCGCGAACTGTCCGGCGGCATGAAGATGCGCGTCTCGATCGCACGCGCCATGGTGACCAAACCGCGCGTGCTGCTGATGGACGAACCGTTCGCGGCACTCGACGAGATCACCCGCTTCAAGCTCAACAATGATCTCCTGGAACTGTGGCAGGACGAACGCTTCACCGTCGTCTTCGTCACCCACAGCGTCTTTGAAAGCGTGTTCCTGTCCAACCGCGTCGTTGTCATGGCGGCGCGGCCGGGCCGGGTGTTCGACGAACTTGCCATCGAGGCCTCCTATCCGCGCGATGAGGCGTTTCGCACCTCGCCCGACTATGCGGCACTGTGCCGTCAGGCTTCCGATGTGCTGGTCAAGGCCATCAATTCAACAGCAGGCGCGCATCATGACGGCCATTGACGAGCGGGCGCTCGAACTCGACCCCGAGGAGGCGCGCCGCGTGCGCCAGGCGCGGTTCGAGCGGATCGGCCGATGGGTGCTGCCGCTGGCGATCATGATCCTGGCGATCTGGCTGTGGGATCGCATCTGCGTCTGGAATGAGATTCCGCAATACATCCTGCCACGCCCGGGCGTGGTTCTGTGGACACTCTACAACGATGCCGGCTTGCTGTTTTCCTCGCTGCTGGTGACCTTGCGCATCACCTTCCTCAGCCTGGCTCTGGCGGTCATCGGCGGGGTCGGGCTGGCGGTGCTGTTCGCACAATCGAAATGGGTGGAGATGTCGTTCTTCCCCTTCGCCATCGTGCTGCAGGTGACGCCGATCGTGGCGATCTTTCCGCTGATCAACATCTATGTGAACGACCAGACGACCAAGCTTCTGCTGTGCGCCTGGATCGTCGCCTTCTTTCCGATCCTGTCCAACACCACGCTTGGCCTCAACTCCGTCGACCGCAATCTGCGCGACATGTTCAAGCTCAACGGCGCGACGCGCTGGCAGCAACTGCGCTATCTCAGGCTGCCGGCCGCGATGCCCTATTTCCTCGGTGGGCTGAAGATCGCCGGAGGCCTGTCGCTGATCGGCGCGGTGGTGGCGGAGTTCGTCGCCGGCACCACCGGCCAGTCGTCCGGCCTTGCCTCGCGCATCATCGAGGCCGGCTACCGGCTCAACGCGCCGCGGCTGTTCGCGGCGCTGTTCCTGATCTCGCTGACCGGCATTTTGATCTTCCTCGTGCTGTCGCTGATTTCGCATCTCATTTTGCGGCGCTGGCACGAAAGCGCGCTGAAGCAGGAGCGCTAGGATGACTGAAAGGTTGGCGCGAAGCGCCCCCCTCTGTCCTGCCGGACATCTCCCCCTCAAGGGGGGAGATTGGCTGTTGTCACGACCTTCGCCAATCTCCAACGTTGAAAAAAAAGATCCGGCGCGGACGCTGCCAATCTCCCCCCTTGAGGGGGAGATGTCCGGCAGGAC
>NZ_RZQY01000928.1:0-1766 GCF_003998575.1 Mesorhizobium sp. M7A.F.Ca.CA.001.10.2.1
GGACACGGCCTCGACGAAACCGCAGCGTCAGTTGGTGCTGCAGGATACCTACAAAGAAAACGGCGGACAGGGCACTGCGACGCTGAACAGCTTCGACGTCAGCGCCAACGGCACCGCCACCGCGCAGGCCACCGCGAGTTTCGCCATGAAGACCGTGTTCATGCAGATGGCCAGGATCCCTACGGTGGCGATCGGCGTCACGTCGGCGGTGAACAAGGCGCCAGCTTTGGTGGAGGCGACCTTCAAGGTCAGCGGGGTGTCGGGTTACTGGAACAAGACAATGACGCTCTACGGCACGATGTTCGGTGCGAAGGAGGGCAAGCCTCTGATGACGATCGATTACAAATACGGCGGGGGCACGGATCCCAAAGGGTACGGCACCACCACCGTCAGCAAGATCGACAGTCTGGGCGTCGCCACGGTGGCCCAAACGCAGGTTTGCAAGGTCGGCAAAAAGGCGCCTGACGGGGTGACGCTGAACACCGACCAGTTTGGCACGAAATATTACTGCGTCGACACGATGGCTGCCGGCAACACCGCCGGTGCCTCAATCGACGTCAGCCAGATGGCTGGCCTCTATCTGCAGATGAACGTCCCATCTGGCAATCCGCAAAACCTCTATTCGAACGATCCGGCCACGTCCAACCGGCTCTATAGCTCGACAAGCAAGGACATCCCCCCGGCCGAAATGGCGACCGGCCAGATCGTCGATATCTTTGGCCTCGTTCCTTGTGGATCGACAGCCTACCAGGCCTGGGAAGACGGCGGCAACAAGGTCCCGGCGCCCGTCAGCAACGCCGACTTCTTCTACAACGTCACCGGCAAGTGCGACTTCAACAAGCGGCCCAACAACACGCGGCTGACGCAGTAGAAGCTGCTCTTCTTGCCTTCTCCCCTTGCGGGAGAAGGAAGAACGCTAGCGATCACAAACCGGTGAGCGCTGTAACGAAGGCGCCGACAGCGGCGAAGTGGGGATATCAGCGGTGCATCCAGGCGCCGCCGCCCACGGAGCAAGCCGATGTCCCGCAAGTTCGTCACAGTGTCCAGCCTCTCGGCGCTTGCGCTGGCGGTGTCGCTCGGTGCGGCGGCCGCCCAGCCGCTCAGCGTGGTCGAGCTGTTCACCAGCCAGGGCTGCTCGTCCTGCCCGCCAGCCAACGCCAATCTGATCAGGGTCAAGGACCAGCCCAGCGTGCTGGCGCTGTCGTTCAACGTCACCTACTGGGACTATCTCGGCTGGAAGGACATTTTCGGAAAACAGGAATTCACCCGGCGCCAGGTCAATTACGAGCCGGCGCTCGGCCATGACGGGCCGTTCACGCCGCAAGTGGTGGTCAACGGCCATGCCGATGTCGTCGGCGCCGCACCTGGCGAGATCGAAAAGCTGATCTCGGTGAGCGGCCGGACGAGCGGCCCGGCATTGTCGCTCGATGGCGGCAAGATCAGCATCGGCGCCGGCGCCGCACCTGGCGGCCACGCCGATGTCTGGCTGGTGCGCTATGCCAAGGGCATCGTCGAGGTGCCGGTGTCGCGCGGCGAAAACACCGGCCGCACCTTGCCCCACGCCAATGTCGTGCATGCGCTCGAAAAACTCGGCGGCTGGACCGGCGCGGCCACGACGTATCCGCTGCCCCACGCATCCGGCGGCCTGAGCACGGCCGTGCTCGTGCAGTCGCCCGGTGGCGGACCGATCCTGGCGGCCGCGACCGACTAGATCGCGCTTCGACAAGAGATTGCGCAACGCCGCATGGAGCGGCGCCGCATAGCAC
>NZ_RZQY01000929.1:0-1759 GCF_003998575.1 Mesorhizobium sp. M7A.F.Ca.CA.001.10.2.1
GGCTGGCGGCGGCTGCCCGCGTCACGCCAGGTCCATCCTCTGCGATCGCCTGCATCACCTCGGCGAAGACGGGCGCGTTTTCGCGCGCGAAGAAGCCGAGCAGGGAAGCAAGATTGTCCGGCGCTTCGGTGCGAAAGCGGGCGGCCGTCGCGGACGCCGCGAAGATATCTCGCGCCTGCGATAAAGGACGGCTGCGGATGAGCTCCGCCACTTCCACGTAAGGGCGCATGTTTTGCGGCGCCGCCTCGAAAGCCCAGGCAGGGCGCACAAGCACGAGACCGGCGACCCGGTCCGGGTGCCGGACGGCAAGCTGCAAGGCAATGGCCGCACCCATCGAGATGCCGCCGGCGACGAAACGGTCGAGGCCGGCCGCATCCGCGGCGGCCAGCACATCATCGGCGAACATCGCGATCGAAAACGGGCGCTTGCTACCGGCGCCGGAACCGCCCTGCGCGCGGCATTCGACGGTCAGCCGACGGTATGAAGGACCATCGGGAAAGTTCTGCGCGACCTGCGCTGCGTCACCGCCGAGGCCATGCTGGAAGACGACGGGAAGCCTGCCCTGCCCCGTGTCGAAGACACGAAGCGCTGCATCGTCGCGAAGCAGGATCGTCGGGGCGACGCCCATCAGAGGAGCCTTCGCAGAAAGGCGGCGACATCGGGGGCTTCGTCGGCGGACAGGCCGTGGGTGACAAGCGGTCCGTCGAAGCCCGCTGCCTTTAGCCGTGCAACAAAATCAGGAAAATCGACAATGCCTTGTCCTGATGTGGCAAAGCGACCGTCACCATGACGGTCCTTGGCATGCGCCATGGCGATGTGGCCGGCGGCCTCGTCGATCGCGGCGGCAACGATAGCGCGCGCCTCGCCGGGCGTGGCGTGTTCGAACAGGTTTGCCGGATCGAGCACGATCTTCAGATGCTTCGATCCCATCTCGGCGATCAGCCGGGTCGCATCCCTGGCCGAGGTGACGATGTTGGCCTGCTCAGGCTCGATGCCGAGATCGACACCGGCACCTTCGGCCAGCGCCAGCGCCTTCGCCATCTCGGCGGCCATGTCGGACCAGGCGGCCGGATCGGCATTGTCGGGATGATAGGCCCACTGATCGGCGGCGTTGCGCGAGCCGGTGCAGAGCGTGACCAGCGGGATGCCGAGGGCAGCAGCAGCCTCGATGACAACGGCGAGGCGCCTGAGGCCGTCGTCGCGCACGGCTTTGTCGGGATGCGCCATGTTGTAGGTGCCCGACAGTGCTGCGAGTGAAACGCCGTTCGACTGCGCGGCGGCACGGACGGAGGCGATGGCGTCCGCCGGCACAGCATCCGGCATCGACGGCAGGCCGGCACAGGCCAGATTGAACTGCGTCGTCTCATACCCAGCTTGCCGCACCGCAACCAGCACGGCGGCCGGATCGGTGCCGGCAAAGGTCTTGGCGAAAATGCCGAGACGCATCACACCGCCCCCGACACCGAGGCGAGTTCGACTCGCTCGCCTGATTCCACCGAACGCGCGATGGCGACCATGGCGCGGATCGAGGCGATGCCGTCCTCGACATTGGCGCCACGCATCGGCGTGCCGTTCAGCACCGTGTCGGCAAGACCTTCCAACTGGCGGCGGAAGAAATGGCCATCGGCGCCGAGCGGCTTGTGGGCCGTGGCGGTCTTCTCGTGAAATATCTCCACCTCGCTGGCGCGGAAGTACCAAGGGTTGAATGTCCTGGCGATAACGGAGCCGTTCTCGCCATAGAGCTGAAAACCTTCGTGCC
>NZ_RZQY01000092.1:0-13804 GCF_003998575.1 Mesorhizobium sp. M7A.F.Ca.CA.001.10.2.1
GGGGGAGATGCCCGGCAGGGCAGAGGGGGACGCGAAGGAACGCGACGATTCCGCTAAGCCAATCGTTCGCCAGCGCGCCGGCATCGGCTCATACGAGGATCCAGGCGACGCACGCCGCGACAAACGCCGGCCGGGGAAGACGGGACGGCCGGGGAAGTAGGTTCAATTATTCGAAATGCCGGCGGGACAGCGCCCCCCTCTGTCCTGCCGGACATCTCCCCCCACGTGGGGGGAGATTGGCAGCTGCAGCGCATCGCCCCTCCTGGAGCGCCCCCTTGCCCCCACCCCCGCCTTTGGTGTAATCGCTCCACACACTCGAACGTCTTGAAAGGAGGGCTCACGTGTTTACGTTTCATCGTCACCATCGTCACCATCGTCACCATCGTCAGCGTGGCCCGATTTCTGCCCTGCGAGCTTGCTTGCAGGGCTGACCAGGGACGGTCCGGGTTTTTCCCGCCTCGATTTTTTGGTCTGCCCTTCGTGGTGTTGCAACGCCGAGCCTGATGGCCAGCCTGCGCACCGTCAAAGTGCATTGAGCCGGACTTTCCTCCGGCAAGACCAGAGAAATCAAAATGGCCCTGATCAGCCTCAAATCCCTCGGCGTCACCATGAGTGCGCCGCTGTTTACCAATCTCGATCTCACCATCGGCTCCGGCGACCGGCTCGGCATTGTCGCCGCCAATGGCCGCGGCAAGTCGACCTTGCTGAAATGCCTGACCGGCGAGATGGAGCCGACCTCCGGTGACATCACCCGCACGCGCGGCCTGCGCGTCGGTCATGTCGAGCAATCCATTGCCCCGGCCCTTCTCACCCGCAGCTTCCATCAGGTGGTGGCCGACGCCTTGCCGCCCGAGCAGGCTGAAAGCGAGCTGTGGCGCGTCGACGTGGTTCTCGATTCACTCGATGTGCCGGAGCCGATGCGCGAGCGGCCAATGCAGGCGCTGAGCGGCGGTTGGCAGAGACTGGCGCTGATCGCCCGCGTCTGGGTGACAGATCCGGACGTGCTGCTGCTCGACGAGCCGACCAACCATCTCGACCTTGCTCGCATCAGCCAGTTGGAAACCTGGCTCAACGCATTGCCGCGTGAGGTGCCGGTCGTCATTGCCAGCCACGACCGCGCCTTTCTCGACGCCGCCACCAACCGGACGCTGTTCCTGCGCCCGGAACAGTCGCCCGTGTTTGCCTTGCCCTATTCCCGCGCCAGGCGGGCGCTCGACCAGGTCGACGCCTCGACCGAGCGCAAGTTCCAGCGCGACATGAAGGTGGCGCAGCAATTGCGCCGGCAGGCGGCCAAGCTCAACAATATCGGCATCAATTCAGGCAGCGACCTGCTGACGGTCAAGACCAGGCAACTCAGCCAGCGGGCCGAAAAACTGGAGGAAGCGGCGAACCCGGCGCATCGCGAGAAGTCGGCGGGTGCCATAAAACTGGCCAATCGCGGCACTCACGCCAAAGTGCTGATCACGCTCGACGACGCGGCTGTCGAAACACCCGATGGCACGCTGCTGTTTCGGGCCGGCAAGCGCCACATCTGCCAGGGCGACCGCATCGTGCTGCTCGGCCGCAACGGCGTCGGCAAGTCGCGCTTCGTCACCCTGATCCGCAATGCCATCATCGAACCGGACACGGTGCGGAATGTGAAGGTGACGCCGTCGACGGTGCTCGGCTACAGCGATCAGGCGCTGTCGGGCATCAGCGGCGACGACACGCCGCTGGCGATGGTCTCGCGCCGCTACGATGTCGGCGAGCAGCGCGCACGGTCGTTGCTGGCCGGTGCTGGCGTGGTCATCGAGATGCAGGAGAAAAAGATCGGCGTGCTGTCCGGCGGCCAGAAGGCGCGGCTGATGATGCTGGCGCTGAGGCTCGCCAATCCCAACTTCTATCTGCTGGACGAGCCGACCAACCACCTCGACATCGACGGCCAGGAAGCGCTGGAAGCGGAACTGCTGGCGCATCAGGCCAGCTGCGTGCTCGCCTCGCACGACCGCTCCTTCATCCGCGCCATCGGCAACCGCTTCTGGCTGATCGACAAACGAAAGCTGACCGAAGTCGAGGACCCCGAGGAGTTCTTCCGCTCAGTGGCCGAAACGGCAGGATGAGGCCAACGGAGGTCGACTGGCATGTAAATTATTTGCTTACAGACCTTGTTTTTGTAAGCAATCTGTTTACATATATCGATGATCAAGTCCTTCAAGAACAAGGCGCTGTCGGACCTCTTTCAAACTGGAAAGACCGGCAAGATCGACGCCAAGATGCACAAGCGCATTCTTGTCCGGCTTGACCGCCTGGAAGCTTCGGAGAAGCCGGAGGAGATGAACCTTCCCGGCTTCGATTTCCACCCGCTGAAAGGCTTCGATCCAATCCGCTACACGGTCCACGTCAACGGTCCGTGGTGCATCACATTCGAGTTCGACGGCAAGGACGCTGCCCGCGTCGATTTCGAGCAATATCACTGAGGCGGCCAGACTGGAGAAGTTCGACTTATGACCGTGCACGAGCCGACGCGTCCTATTGAGCGTTGTCCCTCCCACCCGGGAGCGCTGCTTGAGGACATTATCCCGGCAACTGGAAAGACCAAGGTGGAAATTGCAAATCTGCTCGGGATCTCCCGGCAGCAGCTCTATGACATCATCCGCGAAAAGAAGCCGGTTTCGCCGGCTGTGGCCGCTCGCCTCGGGAAGCTGTTCGGCGACGGCGCCGCGATCTGGCTTCGAATGCAAGCGGCTTTCGATGCTTGGCACGCAGAGCGTGAAGTTGATGTTTCAGCGATCCCTACGCTCAGGGTTGCGTAGGTCCGCACGGCAGCATTCGGACAGACCATCAGACGCCGCGATAAAAAATCTCGACGGTCTGTCGGATAGCCTCAGCCCATCGCGTCCTTGGGATGCCGACACGATGATGCCGGCGCCAACCCAGGGAGAATTATCATGTCGGTTCTTTCATCCATCGGTCGCGTCGCAACCCGGTATGCGGCAGCGCGCGCTCGTCACCGCAGCGAGCGCATCCTGCTTTCGCTGCCGGCCTCGCTGCGCAAGGATATCGGCTTTCCGGACGTCTTCGACGCGCAGAACGGCCGCCGCCCCTGACCTCGCGAGGCGCCAGTCAGTCATGCGTATCACCTGAAAGCGGTGTCGCCTGCATCGATACGCGTTTTTCGAAAGCCTCGAACCAGTGCGTCAGCCGCGCCCGCGAGCGAAAAGGCGGCAGGTGGCGGAACGCCATCCAGGACAGCGTGGTGGCCAAGGCGATGTGGCCGACATGGAGCGGTGCCTCGTCGTCCAGCGCGCTTTCGATCCAGTCGTAGCTCGCCTCGATCTTTTCCCGGTATCCGTCGGCGAGAGCACCATAGCGCAGCTTTTCGGGTCTCCTTTCTGTCTCCCAGCGCAAAGCGATGCCTGTCTGCGCGAGGCCCTGGGCGACCGACTGAAGCCGCAACGCCTGCCAGCGCGCCTCGCCGTCCTGCGGCAGCAGCTTGCGGCCGTCATGCAGTGTGTCGAGATAGGCGCAGATGACATCGGAATCGAAGATCGGCGACGCATTTGGCCGCAACAGCACCGGCACCTTGCCAAGCGGATTTTCGGCGTAGACATCGGCGTTGCGCAAGGTCGGACTGGTCTCATGATGGATGACCTCCAGCCGATCGGCAATGCCAACCTCATGGGCGAAGACAAGCGCCTTGCGCGCGAAGGGTGAGTGGGTTTGATAGTAGAGGATCATTGTCGTCCCGGGGTTGAAGAGGCGTTCGCGTGATCCATCTGTTCTAGCCTGCGAGCCGAGAGAATTGCGCTCTGATTGGGCGCCGCCGACGCAAGTTCGTTTCACGCCTCTCGCTCGAGCCCGCGGCTGTCCGGGATTATCAAGGGCCGACCGCCAAAAAAATTTCGCCGCCATGTAGGATCGCCGCCGTCCGATCCGTCCTATGGCTCGCAAGGCCAAACGCAAAGAGGAACAACAAATGACTGATCAGACCCCCGTTCAGCCCGCGGCCAAAGTGCTCGGCGGATTGACCCCCTATCTGCAGCTGGATGGCGCCTTCAAGGCTGCCGAATTCTACAAGAAGGCCTTCGGCGCGGAGCAGGTCTTTGCCTACCCGGCGGACGAAAAAGGCCGCACCATGCACATTCACCTCCACATCAATGGCTCGACCCTCATGCTCTCCGATTTCTATCCGGAAAACGGAATGCCCGCCGTCAAGCCGCAGGGTTACACCATGCAGCTTCACCTCGGCAGCGACGACATCGAAGCCTGGTGGAAGCGCGCCGTCGATGCCGGCTGCGAAGTCGCCGTGCCGCTCCAGGTCATGTTCTGGGGCGATCAGTGGGGCAATATGCGCGACCCGTTCGGCGTCGAATGGGCGATGAACGCGCCGGTGAAGAAAGCCTGATCTGCCGCCGATGGCCCGAGCCCCTCACCGGCCGGCGCCGGTGAGGCCCTGTGAACTTCCAGGAGGAGATCCAAAATGTCCTATGTCGATGGTTTCGTACTTGCCGTATCCAGGGCAAAACTCGATGACTACAAGAAGCTGGCCAACCTCGCAGGGCCTATCTGGAGGGAACATGGCGCGCTCGCCTATGTCGAATGCATCGGCGACGACGTGCCCTATGGCGAGGTCACGTCCTTCCCGCGTGCCGTGCAGGCCAAGGACGACGAGATCGTCGTCTTCGCCTGGGCCGTCTATGAGTCGCGGGTGAGCCGCGATGCCGTCATGGCCAAGGTGATGGCAGATCCGCGCTTGAAGGCCGATTGGGCGGACATGCCGTTCGACGGCAAGCGCATGATCTTCGGTGGCTTCAAGCCATTCATTGAGCTTTGAGCAGCCGGTTGCAGATTAGAAGAAGCCTCTCAGCTTCGTCATCCTAGGGCGAAGCGCGAAGCTCCGTCGCGAAGACCCTAGGATGACGACGCGGGTGCTTAGGCCAATCTCTAAGGCCACGATCAGCTAGATAGCGTTGCGCTAATCCAGCTTGTCGAGCAGCGGCTTCAGCCGGTCTCCATAGCGCTTCCACAGATCGACCGACCCTTGATACATCGGCTGGCGCACCTGTGCGGCTGAAGCCGTGCGAACCGGTCGGTCGGTCTCGTGGAACGATAGAGCCGCGTCGTCCCAGGGCAGACCGAGATGAGCGATCAATGCCCGCGTCTGTCCTTCCTGGTCGGCGACAAAATCCTCGTAGCGTACATCATGCACGACGCCCGGCAGCACCGTGTGCCAATGCTTCATGATGTCGGTGTAGAGATTGTGGAAGTCGGCGAGCTCACCGAGATCGTAGCCATAGCGATGGCTGTCGCCGCGGAAATGCACCTTGTAGATCGACAGGCAGGTGGCCGCCGCATCGCGCGCGCAGTGGATGATCCTGGCCTTCGGCATCATCATGTGGATGAAGCCGACAAGCAGGAAGTTGCCCGGCATTTTGTCGGTGACGTGGCGCATGTTCGGATAGCGGGCATGCAGCATGTCGAGATAGGCTTGGCCTGCTTCGGCAAAATCCGCATCGCCCATATCCGATACGCCCCATGGGAAGCCACCCGGCATGGTCGCCGGGAACTGCTTGCCGACCGCCTTCTTCAAGATGCTGAGCTCGCCTGCGCCGTAGACCTGCGGATGGCTGGCAATGATCTGCTCGACCAGCGTCGTGCCCGAACGCGGCATGCCGACGATGAAGATCGGCGTGTCGTCGCTGATTGAGCTGGGCCTGTGCTTCTCGAAGAAGCCGGCATCGAAGGTGGCCTTCATCGCCTCGAATTCGGCCCGCGTCCTGGCCTGGTCGTAGTTGATGCCTTTGCGGCGGATCGCATTGCCTTCGGCGAAATAGTCGAAGGCCCGGCCATAATCCCTGAGATCGTCATTCGCCTTGCCGAGTCCGAAGGACAGCTGCATGCGTGCCAGGCTGTCCTGCGGCGCTTTGGCATGCTGGGCTTCCATGCCCCCAAGCTCGCTGTCGCGATCCTTCTGGCGCTTGACCTGCGTCAGCATCAGCCAAGCTGTGGCCATGGCGGGGTTGATCGCCAACGCCTGCCGGAACAGGTCGACCGCCTCGTCGAGCTTGCCCTTTTCCATCAGCCCGACGCCGAGCCCGTGCAGCAGGTCGGCATCCTTGGGGCGTATCGCCAGCGCTTCGCGGAAGACGGCGAGCGCCTCATCCAGCCGCCCGGCTTCCTGCAGGGTTTCGGCAAGCCCGATGCGGGCGCGCACGTGAAATGGGTTGCGTGCAACCGTGCCGCGATAAATCTCTTCGGCCTCTTCGAACTGGCCGACCTGCTTCAGCGATGAGCCGAGATTGTCGCGCGCCGCGAGCTGGTCCGGCCGCAGATCCACCGCACCGCGGAAGAAATCGATGGCCGCAGCAGGGCGGCCGAGGTCGCGCATCACCGTACCGAAATTGTTGAGGAAATCGGGATTCGTCGGCTGCAGGCTCACCGACCGTTCGATGAGATCCAGCCCTTCTTCGCTGCGCCCGGTCTGGTGCAGCAGCAGTCCCAGGAAATGCGCCGCGGCCGCATGCTTGGGCTGACGCGCCAGCACCTGCCGGTAGATCGTCTCAGCCTCTTGCCGGCGCCCCGCCTGATGCAGTTGCAACGCCTGCTGCACATACTGGTCGAGGCCCAGCGGCGGCTGTCCGCCTGCGCCAGACCTGGCTCCCGCACCCGCCGCTCGTCTTTGATCTCTGTTGATGGGAAACCTGCCGTGTTTTATCCGCCTGTGGCGATCTAGGCCATTGGCGCGCCAGGTTCAAGGCTTCGCTTGCTGTCTCGTCCTTTCGTCGGTGCGGAAAGATCAAATCAGGCGATTGGTCTCGGCAACCTGCCTGGCACGCCGAACCGTTCCATCGGTGTCGGCGATCCTTCGCTTTGCCGCCTCGTCACTTCTGACAGTCAGCCGCGGCGACAGGACAACCATCGGCTTTGCCATTACCGGCTTTGCGACCGGCGTGATCGTTACGGGGGTGCCTGTTGGCGTCTTTACGGACATCTCGAGGTCTCCTTCTTCAACTCACAAGAAAAATGAAATACCGGGAGAATTATTCCCGCTAAGCTTCAAACAGTTTTTGAATTGTATGAATTTGTATCATCATTTTTCTGATAGTTACAGCGCGCAATTTTTTGAATGAAGCACAATTTTATTTTAAAACGCCTTGATTAAATTACAACAAAGGCCTATCTGTACAGGATCGCTTTGGGCCAGAATTGGCATCTCGCGGCGTCAGAGGTTCTCGACCCGCCAATCTCATTCCAAATCATCGATACCGGGCGCGCGGCATGTTCGCTCCGCGCGGCCATTCTCATTCTTCGAAAGACCGACATGAACACCGGAACCGTGAAGTTCTACAATGGCCGGACCGGCTTCATTCAGCCGACCGATGGCGGCAAGGACGTCTTTGTCCATGTCAGCGCACTGGAGCGCGCCGGCTTCCCCGGCCTCGCCGAAGGCCAGAAGCTGCAGTTCGAGTTGGAGCGTGACACCAAGGGCCGCGAGTCGGCCGCCAATTTGCAAATGATCTGATCCGGCCGAATTCGATGAACGCTGACCACGGATGTACTGGCAGCTCTCGAAAGAGGCTTATTTCCAGCGACTGCCGGAAATAGGAAAGCGGGGCTCGTCCCCGCTTTTTTGTTTTCAGGACCGCTGCTTTGCATAGGTAAGACAATGCCGGACCGCACCACCCACTCCATCGCGCACTTCACCGCACCTTTCGTGCTCGGCGGACTGGAAGGGCAGCTGCCGGCCGGCGACTACGACATCGACCACGACGAAGAGCTGATCGAGGGCATGTCGCGGCTTGCCTGGCGCCGCGTCGCCACTTTCATCCATCTGCCGGCAAGGGCAGCGAAAAACCCGCCCACCAGCCAGCTTGTCGCCATCGATTACCTCGAACTCGAAACAGCGCTGAAGCGCGACAGGGAGAATGCAGCATGATCCGTTTCCAGCAGAATGCGCGCCCGCGCACCGACACACCCGCGCACCAGTTTTCGATCGGTCAGACCGTGCGCATGAAGAGCCGCACCGGCCTCGTTCAGAAGACCGCCGAACTGTTCCAGATCAAGAGCAGGCTGCCGGTCAAGGATGGTTCGCCGCAATACCGCATCCGCAGCGAGCAGGAGACCTATGAGCGGGTCACCACCGAAGACAATCTCGAACCGGCAGATCCGGTTGTTGCCGACAACCCCGTTGTTGCCAGCAACCCGCTCGTCTGAGACCCCACCGCCAAGCCAACACTGAAGCAGGAGCACGACATGTCCAAAGGTCAACAGCGTAGCAACCGCGAGACACGCAAGCCGAAGAAGGACAAGGTCGTGGCAAAGCCCGCCTCCCCGTTCGGTTCGTCGGTCAAGCAGGCGGAGAGCAGCTTGAAGCCGAAGTCGAAAGGCTGACAAACTGGAGGGCGCGCCTCGTGCGCCCTTTCCGTCGTCCTCTGTGAGGTGGCGAATTGACTGGACAGGCCTGCGCAATGCTCTGCCACGGAGGCGCGCTTGAATTTCGTCATCGAGTTCTACCGGTTGCGCGACGCCGACGAAGCCACTCTCGACAAGGTGTCGCTGGAGGCGCCGAACCTGCGCGCCGCGCTGCAGGACGCCACCGCGCTGTTCCACACGCTGGCGATGCCGCAAATCCCCGATCGCCTGCGCATCTGCGACGACAGTGGCAGCGAGCTCTATGCCGGCCCGGCCGACGGCGCCTATCCGGTTTAGAGCAGCGGTGCTGCCCCACGACTCCATTAAAGTTCACGTAAGATCGAGGCCCTAATATCCGCCTGAACCGGGCCGCTGCCGCGATTGGTGGCCGAGACGTTGCGGGCGACCACCCACGATCGCCGCTCATACCCGAAGGCAGGAGGCGCATGGACAGGTCGCGCATCATCGTGACGGCGGTGGTGTTGGCCATGCTGGGCGCCATCTTGCCAATCGCAGCTATGTTTCATCTCGCTTGGATTCAGGCCGTCCAAAAGGAACATGAGCGGCTGCAGCTGTTCGCCAGCCGCGCCATCGCCAGGGCCGACATCTCGCTCAACGATGCCACCGCCGCCTTGCGGCAGATCGACCAGTTCACCGGCATCCGCTGTTCGGCGGACCATATAGCCCGTATGCGGCAACTCACCATCAACACGCGCCCGATCGAAGAAATGGGCTATTTCGAAAACGGCCTGCTCAAATGCTCTTCCTGGGGACCGACCGAAGGGCGCGTTGCGCAATCCACCCCTGACTTCACCACCAGGGACGGCATTGCCGTCACCGCCCGCATGCAGCCGGTGATGAGCGAGGACCATTTTCTGATGGCGCTGCGATACAGGGATCACAACGTCCTTGTCGATCCGGTACGCTTTGTCGACGTCATCGTCGATCCCAGTGTCCAGCTCGCCTTGACGACGCAAACGGGCATCCTGCTTGGCGCGTTGAACGGCCCGAATCCTGCTCGTATCGAGAAGATCATCGCCGGTCCCGGCGAAGGCATCGATGACGATCTCCTGTTTGCCACGGCGCGCGGGACGGACTGGATTGCTGTCGCCACCGAACCGACAAGCCAGATCCTGGGCAGCGTTCGCAAGCAGCAATTCATGCTGCTTCCGCTCGGCGCCTTCATGGCTGCCTTCATCATCGGCGTGGTTGTGTGGCTGTCACGAAGGCGGCTTTCGCCCTTGGGAGAATTGCAGATCGCCGTGCGCAAGCACGAATTCATCGTCCACTATCAGCCGATCGTCGAGCTCAGGACCGGCAATTGCATCGGCGCGGAAGCGCTGGTGCGCTGGAAGCGGCCGAATGGCTCCCTGGTCCGGCCCGATCTTTTCATTCCGCTGGCGGAAGAGAGCGGCCTGATCACGGCGATCACCGATCAGGTCATTGCGATGGTTGTGTTCGACCTGAACAAGCTCCTGGTCGCCGATCGCTCGCTTCACATCGCCATCAATCTCAGCGCAACCGATGTCGGCACCGCGCGGGTCCTGCCTATTATCGAAAAGGCGTTGCAGCACACCGGAATCCGGCCCCAGCAAATCTGGCTCGAGGCCACGGAGCGAGGTTTCGTCGATATCAACTCGGCGCGTTCGACGCTCATTCGTGCCCGCGAACTGGGGCACGCAGTGGCAATCGACGACTTCGGCACCGGCTATTCCAGCCTGTCCTATCTCGAGGGGCTGCCGCTCGATGCGCTCAAGATCGACAAATCGTTCATCGATACGATCAGCACGAATTCCGCCACCAGTTCCGTCACCCCGCATATCATCGACATGGCCAAGACACTGAAGCTGAAGATCGTTGCCGAGGGCGTGGAAACGCAGGCGCAGGCCGACTATCTCGCCGAGCGCGACGTCGACTACGGCCAGGGCTGGCTTTTCGCCAGACCCATGCCTGCGTCCGAGTTCATCGCCTACTGTCGCCAGGTGGAGCCGACGGCTTGACGCCTGTCGTCCTCAACAAGGCGCAGCGTTCTCAGCACGGCCCGTCGCCAACGACGCGATAGTCCGCGGCGCGGGCTTCGCAGGAATTGGGGAAGGTACGCATCTCGCCATGCCGGCGGCCGCAGACCGGAGCATATTCGCGGGTGCAGAACGTCTGCTCGCCACCGCCACCGCCACCGCCGCTATCGCGGCACGGACCGTCGCGCACGATGCGGTAGCCAGCCCGGTCGGCAAGACAGGCATTGGCGAAGGTCTGGCGGTCGCCGCCGCGCCGGGCACAGACCGGCTCGTACTGCTTGCTGCAATATTGCGGCTCGGGCCGTGGCGGACGCGGGCGTGGCCCTGGTCCCTCATCGACGACAACAGTGCAGGCGGCAAGAACTGCCGACAGCAACAGGATGACAAAACCCTGCCGCGAAAAGATTGCCGCCAGAAATTTCATGATGATCTCCCACGATCGGTCCCCGGTTACCGATCCTCGCCATTCCCTTGCCAAATGCAACCCCCGTTTGAGCTCGGCAACCGACAACGGCGCCTGGACCGAAAGGGAGGTCAGCGCGCCGCGATGTCTGGCCCATTCGTGGCCCGGCTCTGGCCGATGACCCGGCCGGCAAGCAAGCCTATGCCGAGCCCATCGATGCTCAGGTCAGTCGATTGATGCGTCGGGATGCGCCAGTACGGCGGCCCGCGGCGGTATCTTGCAACCATCACGTTTCCGTGCGATAAATTCCGTGTTCGGGCATTTGCGACCCGGAGAGCGGAACGTTTTGGACGACCTTTCCCCGATACTGTGAATCTCTGACGGCCCCGTTTTCGGCGGGGGGTTTGACCATGCGCCAATGCATGACTGCCGAAGCAACCACCGGGAACTGCCCTTTGCGCCAGGCGGCGGGCGGGACCACCAAAGACTGAACGGGTGAAGGAGTTTCCCCAATGGCCCAGACCGGCACCGTTAAATTCTTCAACGCGACCAAAGGCTTCGGTTTCATCACGCCCGATGGTGGCGCCAAGGATGTGTTCGTCCATATCTCCGCGATCGAAGCCTCCGGCTTGCGCACGCTCGTTGACGGCCAGAAGGTCACCTTCGACGTCGAGCCGGACCGCATGGGCAAGGGCCCCAAGGCCGTCAACCTCCGCGCAGCCTGAGCCATCGGCGCGCCGCATGTCACTCGGACGTGCGACGGAGGCTCCATGCCTGCACCTGGCCTGGAGAGGGATCTGAATTTTGAAAGGCGCGGCGATCTTCGTCGCGCCTTTTCCTTATCGAAGGCGCGGGCCGGTGATGTCGCCCAAGCCGCCAGGTTCTGGGCTACGACTTGCATAAAACAAAGACCCAAAGCGTGCCGCAACGTGCTTTAGACGCCCGCAAAACTTTCTCTTGCCGATGACGCTAAAATAAAGGACAAATTTCCACTCGGGCATTTGCCGGCCCGAGACTGGAGTTTATGGGACAAAGGAGCTTCCCATGCCGCAGACCGGCACCGTCAAATTCTTCAACCATGCCAAGGGCTTCGGCTTCATCACGCCCGATGATGGCGCGAAGGATGTTTTCGTCCATATTTCAGCCGTGCAGGCGTCCGGCCTTCCCGGCCTGGAGGATGGCCAGAAAGTGTCGTTCGACACCGAGCCGGACAAGCGCGGCAAGGGACCCAAGGCCGTCAATCTGTCGGTCGGCTGAGCCGGCTTGGACCGGCGATGGTTTTCGCTCCCTGGAGGCGTGTGACCTTTGACGCCTGTTGTGAATAAATTCGTCGAAATCCGTTCAGCCCCCGTTCAGCCACGGTTGCATATTAGTCTTTGGTAAAGCCGGACCGCATCCCCGAAACTACACGGGCCGGCACGAAGGAGACCGAGATGAACCGAATTTTCAAGACCGCCGTCCTGGCCGCTGCCGTGGTCGCCACCACGCTTTCGGCCTTGCCCGCCGCCAACGCACGTGATTGGCGCCGCCATCATGGCCATCATGGCAACGGCGATGCCATTGCCGCCGGCGTGCTCGGCCTCGCGGCCGGTGCGCTGATCGGCGGCGCATTGGCCAATGACCGCCCGCCGCCCGACGCTGACCGCTACTACGATGACGGTTACTACGATCGTGACGTGGTGGTGCGCCCGGCCCCGGTCCGCCGCTACTATGCGGAGCCGCGGGTGGTCTACGCTGATCGTTATGCCGAGCCGTGGACGCGTGATTGGTACGAATACTGCTCGGACCGCTACCGCACCTTCAATTCCCGCACCGGCACGTTCACCGGTAATGACGGCGAACAGCATTTCTGCACGGCGAACTAAACCAGGGCCTCCCTGCCCCAACAGAAAAGCGCTGACCGCAAGGCCAGCGCTTTTCTGTTTGGAGCATCACAGGATTGGGGCAGGCGAATATCGGCACGCCCTACAGCAATTCCAGGAAAAGTGTGAAACGGTTTCCCGGGAAAAGCGCGAAGCGTTTTCCCTTGGGAATTGAGTCAGAACAAAGGGTTAGAGCGGCCCCGCCGTTTCCGTGAAATGGTGAATTGCTCTAAACGAGAAAAGGATTGGTCCGCCTCTCCTCGCCAAAACGTCCGCCGGGACCGTGGCCGCAGATGAAGCCGATGTCGTCGCCGAGCGGCAGGAGCTTGTCCTTGATCGAAGCGATCAGTGCCGCATGGTCGCCACCCGGCAGGTCGGTGCGGCCGACCGAGCCGCGGAACAGCACGTCGCCGACATGGGCGAACTTGGCCGCGCGGTTGTAATATACGACGTGACCTGGTGCATGGCCGGGGCAGTGCAGCACCTCGAACACATGGCCGCCGAACGACACGGTCTCGCCTTCGGACAGGAACCGGTCGGGCACGCAGTTGCGCGCTCCGGCGATGCCGTAGCGCTTGCCTTGGTTTTCCAGATTGTCGAGCAGCGACTTGTCGGCCTCATGCGGACCGATGATCTCGACGCCGAGCGCCTCCTTCAACTCCATTGCGCCGCCGGCATGGTCGATGTGGCCATGCGTTATCCAGATCGCCCCGGCTGAGATCGCATTGTCCTTCAGCACCGCCAGCACCTTGTCGATATCGCCGCCAGGATCGACGACGACGCCATGCTTGTCATCCATGTCGAACAGGATGGTGCAATTCTGCTGGAACGGTGTGACCGGCACGATGCCGGCATTGAGCTGACCCATGATCGTCCTTTCGATGTTCACGGGTGATGTAGAGGCGCGGACAAAGGGCGTCCACCCTCGCAAGACGAACATCGGTAGCTCCGAAAACGGAAATGGGCGGCCGAAGCCGCCCATTTGAAAAGACCTTAACGGCCCGCCTACTTCTTCATGGCGCCCATGACCGCGCCGAGAATGGCGGTCAGGATCGCGCCGCCGCCGGCGCCGCCGACGATGTTCTGCAGGTTCAGCGCGCTGCCGAGACCGCTCGTTGCTGCTGCCGCAG
>NZ_RZQY01000930.1:0-1753 GCF_003998575.1 Mesorhizobium sp. M7A.F.Ca.CA.001.10.2.1
GCCATGGCCCGGCCAGAGACTTGGCCGAGATGGTCGAATTGATCTCGGAAAACAGGTGGCTGCGCCCGCCGGCGGCATGGCGCAGTTCGATCTGCCCTTCCGTCACCGTCAGCTTCTCGATCGAGATCTGATTGAGGTCGCAGGGAGAGGACGGCCGCATCGCCCAGTCGACGGTGCCGTCATTGGCGATATCGATGGTCGCTTTCGGCCGCACCAGCCGCATGTCGAAGATCAGCACTTCGCCGCGCAGGAAGGGCGCCAGTTCCGCATCCATCGAAAACGTCTCGACGGTCATGGCCGGCTGGCCATTGGGGCCGCCGGCGACCGCGACGTTCGAGAAGGTCACCGAGGGAAACGGCAACAGCCTTGCCGTGGCGTCGCCCTGCACGGTCACCTTGCGGCCGAGGATGGCGCTGGCCTCGCGCTCGAATTGGGCGCGGTAGCCGGTCCAGTCGATAAAATACGGCACCACCAGCGCCGCACACAGCACCAGCACAAAAAGGCCACCGAAGATCACGAACAGGCGAGCGAGCATCAGCTCCGAATGGGTTGATTGAAATTCTGCCGCACTCTACCCGCATCCGCGTGTCGATAAAGAGGCAATTCATCCAGTGTTGCGCGATGTCTCATCCGCAGTTGCGTGATATCGGGCGATCTGAAACAAATCCCGGCGAAGCGGAGAATTCGGATGTCTGGAAAGAACTGGGATCGCGTGCCGATCGATGCGCAAAGTGTCGACGCCCCGCTGTCGCTTTCGGCGGTCTTTCTTGTCGTCACCGTCGCCAGCGGTCAGACCGCGCTCGCCAAGATAGCCTCCGTGCTCGGCGGCCTCGATGATCTCGTCAAAACCGTCGGGTTCCGCGATCTTTCCGGGCGGCTTTCGTGCATTGCCGGCATCGGCCGCGATCTCTGGGATCGTCTTTCCCCAGATCGGCGACCGCTGGAACTGAAACCGTTTGCGCCGATCAAGGGTGCCGTTCATTCGGCGCCTTCGACCGCCGGCGATCTTCTCTTCCACATCCGCTCCGAGCGGCCCGATATGTGCTTCGAGTTCGAGCGCATTCTGCTCGACAATCTCGGTGATGCCGTGAACGTCGTCGACGAGGTTTCCGGCTTTCGGTACTTCGATGCGCGTGACCTGCTCGGCTTCGTCGACGGCACGGCCAACCCGACCGGGCTGGACCTTCCGGCCTCGGCACTCGTCGGTGATGAGGACGCCGACTTCGCCGGCGGCAGCTATGTCGTCGTCCAGAAATACCTGCACGATCTCCAGGCCTGGGCGCGCATTCCGACGCCCGAGCAGGAAGCGATCATCGGCCGCACCAAGATCGACAACATCGAAATCGATGATGACGAGGCGCCGCGCAAATCACACAAGTCGCTGGCCACCATCGAGGATACCGATGGCAACGAGTACGACATATTGCGCGACAACATGCCGTTTGGCAGGCCGGGGCAAAAGGAGTTCGGCACCTACTTTATCGGCTACAGCAGGTATCTCTGGGTGATCGAGAGGATGCTGCAGCGAATGTACATCGGTGAGCCGCCGGGCGCTTACGACCGGCTGCTCGATTTCTCGACGCCGCACACCGGCACGACGTTCTTCGCGCCAACCCGCCCCATGCTGCAAACCCTTGTTGAGGACGCATAGAAGACGCCTGCGGCCGCACGGCAGGCCGGCGCCCCAACGATTTCACCCGGCGATTGTCAGAACCCTCAGCGTGCGTCGCGCTTTGCTTGCGCCACCTTGGCC
>NZ_RZQY01000931.1:0-1751 GCF_003998575.1 Mesorhizobium sp. M7A.F.Ca.CA.001.10.2.1
GGCCCCAACGACGTGCTGATCAAGATCAAGAAGACGGCGATCTGCGGCACCGTCTTCTGCGCCCACTGGTCCCAATTGTAGATGTGCACGTCGGTGCCGCAGATCGCCGTCTTCTTGATCTTGATCAGCACGTCGTTGGGGCCGATCTCCGGCACCGGCACCTCTTCCATCCAGATGCCTGGTTCGGCCTTGGCCTTCACCAGCGCCTTCATCATGTTCGACATGCTTTTGTCCCTTGAATCTCTTGATCCGGAATCGCTTTTCGATTCCAGCCTTTCAGGAAATGACCCCGAGTTCGCGCCCGACGGCGGCAAACGCCTCGACCGCCCTGTCAATATCCGCACTGGAATGCGCCGCCGACATTTGCGTGCGGATGCGGGCCTGCCCTTTCGGCACCACCGGGAAGGAGAAGCCGATGACGTAAATGCCGCGCTTCAGCATGCGCGCGGCCATCTCCTGCGCCAGGCTGGCATCACCCAGCATCACCGGTATGATCGGATGATCGGCTCCGGCCAGCGTGAAGCCGAGCTTGCCCATCTGCGACCGGAAGCGCGCCGCATTGTCGTAGAGTTTGCTGCGCAGCCCATCGCCGTCCTTGATCAGTTCGAACACCTTGATCGAAGCGCCGGCGATCGCCGGCATGAGCGTGTTGGAGAAGAGATACGGCCGTGAGCGCTGGCGCAGCCAGTCGACCACCTGGCCTTTGCCCGAGGTGTAGCCACCGGAGGCCCCGCCAAGCGCCTTGCCGAGCGTGCCGGTGATGATGTCGACCCTGCCCTCGACGCCGCAATGTTCGGCCGAGCCGCGGCCGTTTCGGCCGACGAAGCCGACGGCATGGCTGTCGTCGACCATCACCATGGCGTCGTATTTCTCGGCGAGGTCGCAGACACCCGTGAGATTGGCGATGATGCCATCCATCGAAAACACGCCGTCGGTGGCGATCAACCGGAAGCGGCAGTCCCGGGCTTCCTTCAGTCGCGCCTCGAGATCGGCCATGTCGTTGTTGGCGTAGCGGAAACGTTTGGCCTTCGACAGCCGCACGCCATCGATGATCGAGGCATGATTCAAGGCATCCGAGATAATGGCGTCTTCCTCGCCCAGCAGCGTCTCGAACAGGCCGCCATTGGCATCGAAACAGGAGCCGTAGAGGATGGTGTCTTCCATGCCGAGGAAAGAGGAAATCGTGGATTCGAGCTGCTTGTGCTCTTCCTGGGTGCCGCAGATAAAGCGCACCGATGCCATGCCGTAGCCATAGCGGTCGAGCGCCTGCTTGGCAGCATTGCGCAAATCGGCGCTATCGGCGAGGCCGAGATAGTTGTTGGCACAGAAATTCAGCACCTTGTCGCCGCCGACCTCGATCTCGGCCGACTGCGTCGAAGTGATCACCCGCTCCGACTTGTAGAGGCCTGCCGATTTGAGCCCCGCGAGCTCGCCGTCGATGTGGGAGAGGAATGCTGCGGTCATGGTCGGCCTCGTTTGATGTGGGCTGACTGTCGTCTCGTCCGCGTGAAAAATCCATCGCAAAAACGACCGGATCGGTGGCAAGCAGCACGATGCCGCCCCGATGTCGATCATCATGCGGCGGCGGAAACGATGCCGCGACAAGGGTTCTGGCCGATGACCGCTCAAATGCCGGTACGGCGTTAAACGAGCCGATAACCATTTCGCGATCTTTCGACAGCCGCCCCTCGCCGGGCAGCCGTCGATTTCCGGTCCTGTTAACGTTTGCAGTTCAATGGTGCTCATACAAG
>NZ_RZQY01000932.1:0-1751 GCF_003998575.1 Mesorhizobium sp. M7A.F.Ca.CA.001.10.2.1
GCCCGACAGCATCTGGCTGGCCTCGGTCAGCATGTGTTCCAGCGTCGCGCCCGAGCCGGACGCCCGAACCTGTGCCTCGATGGCGCGGCGCTCCTCGTCGGAAAGATCGCCAAGCTCCATGAAGGCATCGACGAAGAAACGCAGGCCGGCCTGCGTCGGCAGCCGGCCGGCCGAAATGTGCGGCGCGTAGATCAGGCCGAGATGCTCGAGGTCGCTCATGACGTTGCGGATGGTGGCCGGCGACAGCGAAGACGGCAGGATGCGCGACAGGCTGCGCGAGCCCACGGGTTCGCCGTCCCTGAGGTAGGAATCGACGATGCGCCGGAAGATGTCGCGCGAACGCATGTCGAGCGACTGGAGCGCGGGCGACTGCGAAGCGGGATCGACTGCCTTGGTCATACGGCCAAAAACCTCCGGCCCAAGGATATAGACTTACACTGCACCCGCGCAACCCGGTGTCTGTGTGAGATCACCCGGTGTCTTTGTGAGATCACCCGGTGTCTGAGTCAGATCGTCGGGCCATTTTCCTTTGCGCCACGCGTCCCATGCGGTTACAAGCCGGCCAAGATTCCGAAAAATGACAAGAAAGCAGCCTGAATGCGCCCTTCCAAACGCCAATTCGACGAAATGCGTGCCATCTCCTTCGAGCGCGGCGTCTCCAAGCATGCCGAAGGCTCATGCCTGGTGAAGTTCGGCGACACTCATGTCCTGTGCACGGCCAGCCTCGAGGAAAAAGTGCCGGGCTGGATGCGCAATTCCGGCAAGGGCTGGGTGACGGCGGAATACGGCATGCTGCCGCGCTCGACCGGCGAGCGCATGCGCCGCGAGGCTTCGGCCGGCAAGCAGGGCGGCCGCACGCTCGAAATCCAGCGGCTGATCGGCCGCTCCCTGCGCGCCGTGGTCGACCTGCAGGCGCTGGGCGAGCAGCAGATCACCGTCGACTGCGACGTCATCCAGGCCGATGGTGGCACCCGCACCGCATCGATCACCGGCGGCTGGGTGGCGCTGTATGACTGCCTGCGCTGGATGGAAGCGCGCCAGATGGCCAGCGTCGCCAAGGTGCTGAAGGACCATGTCGCGGCGATCTCCTGCGGCATCCATGACGGCCAGCCGGTCATCGACCTCGACTATATCGAGGATTCTTCGGCCGGCACCGACGCCAATTTCGTCATGACCGGCAAGGGTGGCATCGTCGAGATCCAGGGCACCGCCGAGGGCGAGCCTTTCTCCGAGGAGCAGTTCGCGGACTTGATGGGCCTGGCCAAGAAAGGCATCCAGAGGTTGGTGAGTCTGCAGCAGATGGCGGTGGCTTAGTTTTTCGATGTCGAGTTTGAGCGCCCCCCTCTGGCCTGCCGGCCATCTCCCCCTCAAGTGGGGAGATTGGCGACTTCTGCGTTGTCGCGCACCCTGCAACGCCGGAGATTGGCGAATACCGAAATGGCATCCGATCTCCCCCCTTGAGGGGGAGATGGCCGGCAGGCCAGAGGGGGGCGCCTCGTGACGCCCTCGGCCATCCTTGAATCCGCTCTCTACGTCACCGATCTTCCCGCAGCGGAAACCTTCTACACCGACATCCTCGGCCTCAATCTCCTCGGCAAGGTCGACGGCCGCCACCTCTTCTTCCGCTGCGGGCCGGGCGTGCTGCTCGTCTTCAACGCCGAGGCGACGAAAGTGCCGCCGGCGCCTGACGCCAGGCTGCCGGTGCCTCCGCATGGCGCGGTCGGCCAAGGTCATCTGTGCTTTACGTCGAC
>NZ_RZQY01000933.1:0-1742 GCF_003998575.1 Mesorhizobium sp. M7A.F.Ca.CA.001.10.2.1
AAGCAGCACCGGAAAACCGGAATGGTCGGCACGCGGCAAGAGGCGCGATGACGGGCCGGCTTCACCCATGCCGTCATCCGCCAGCAACGGCGTGGACGGCAGGGGATCAGCATCGGTCCAGTCGGCTGCTTCCTGCAAGCGGCGGCGCAGCAACGCTGAAACGCCCGGCAACAAGGCTGCCGTGGCGCCGATCTGCGCTTCCAGGGACGAACGCATGCCGGCATGGATGGCGAACGGGCCAGGCAAGGCCGCGATCAGCTCCAGCGACCGACCCGAGAGCGGCGTCGGCAAAAGACACCCGCCCGAATGCCCCGCAACCCACTGCGAGATTTCGAGCGCCCGCGCCGCGCCCGGCACGGGATCGGCACCATAGGAGGCGTCGAGAACAAGAAGATCACAGTGGGGGATCGTGTCCATGACGAAGACATTGCTGTCCGGCACCACGTCGGCGGAATAGGCGACGCGGCTCTCGCCATCGTCGACGGCAAACCAGACGCCGCCCACCACATGCCCGGAGCGTCCCGTCCGGATCGTGAGATTTCCGCTCTTCAGCGTATCGCCGGGTTGGAACAATTCGATGCGGTCTTCGGGAAAAGGGAACCGCCTGAAATCCTCGGGCTCAGCATAGCCCGCGAGCGTGGCGGGCGCCTCATTGCGGGTCTCGGCCGTCATGAAGATCGGGCCGGCATAGCCACGCGACAGCAGCCAACTCAGTGCGCCGACATGATCCTCATGGGCATGCGAGACGAACAGCGCGTCGATGTCGGCGACCGACCCGTTCAGCACCGGATAGTAGTCCGCGCCCGAGGCGCCGACCTTGATGCCGACGTCGAGCAGGATGCGATCCTTGCCGCTGCTGACAGCAAGACTGGTGCGGCCCTTTTCGCCAAAGCCGCCGAGCAGGTCGAGCATCATCACGATGCTGCCCCCGCCGCCGGGATCAGCCAGCCGGAGCGTATCCGCAGACGCGCATGGGCTCCGCTCTCCAGCAAAACCGGGTCGGGCTGTTCGAAATGCAAAGTGAGATCGGGACTGGTCGAAGGCGCGAATTCGATGCGCGCCGAGCCACCCTGGTAGATCACCCGCTTGACCAGACCATCAAAGCCGGGGCCATCCGGCGACACGTCGAGATCGGCCGACCGGCAGCAGACCTTTGCCCCGGTTCGCGGCCGCTCGCCTGGCCGGCAGCGGACAACCAGTTCAGCGCCGAGAACCCGGACCTTGCAGTGGCCCCTTTCTTCCGCGCTCAACACATCCACGGGCAGCAAAATGCCTTGCGAAATGAAGGATGCGACCATTTCATTTGCCGGCTCATGATAGAGCTCGCGCGGCGTCGCCAGCTGGGCAAGGCGCCCGCCATCCATCACCGCGATGCGGTCGGCCAATGCCATCGCCTCGGCCTGATCATGGGTGATGTAGACGATGGTGGTGCCGGTGCGCTTGTGGAAGGATGCGAACTCGTCCTCCATCGATGCCCTCAGATGCACGTCGAGATTGGCCAGCGGCTCATCGAACAGCACTAGCGAGGGCGCGGCGACAAGGCAGCGCGCCAGCGCCACGCGCTGGCGCTGGCCGCCGGAAAGATTGGCCGGCCGACGCTCGCCCAGCCCTTGCAGATTGACAAGGGCGAGTGCGTCTTCAACCTTCCGGCGGGCGACAGCCTTGTCGAGCTTCGCCACCTTCAGCGAATAACCGATGTTCTCGGCCACCGTCATATGCGGCCACAGCGCATAGTTCTGGAA
>NZ_RZQY01000934.1:0-1739 GCF_003998575.1 Mesorhizobium sp. M7A.F.Ca.CA.001.10.2.1
ATCATCGACCGCTCGATCCCGCGCCTGCGCCAGCTCGACGACCTCTTCGCCGGCCGCGTCCACACCCGTTACTCGACTGTCGAGGCGCTGGAAGAAGAGTGTTTTTCGGCAGACATCGTCGTCGGCGCGGTGCTGATCCCGGGTGCCGCGGCGCCAAAACTGGTTTCGCGCGAAATGCTGTCGGGCATGAAGAAAGGCTCGGTGCTGGTCGACGTCGCCATCGACCAGGGCGGCTGCTTCGAGACCTCGCACGCCACCACTCATGCCGAGCCGACCTATGAGGTCGACGGCGTCATCCACTATTGCGTCGCCAACATGCCCGGTGCCGTGCCGGTCACTTCGGCCCACGCGCTCAACAACGCGACGCTGCACTATGGCCTGCAGCTTGCCGACAAGGGCCTGAAGGCGCTGGTCGACGATCATCACCTGCGCAACGGCCTCAATGTCCACAAGGGCAAGATCACCAACCGGGCAGTCGCCGAGGCGCTCGGCTACGAACTGGTCGAGCCGAAAGCCGTTCTCGCCGCCTGATTTTCGCGAGAACAGCTCCTTTCAATCCAGCCCGCCGGTTCCAAGCCGGCGGGTTTTTTCTTGCGAGCCTGTTTTTCAGGCAAAGCATGGCGTCGAAAGATGTGACGCAACGGCACTTTGCTCATCATTGTTGCATATTTGTCATTCCCGTACCGACCGACTCCCTGCTAGAGACATTCTGGGTTTACTCATTGGGGTACGGGCATATGTTCATTCGCACATCCGCGAAATCTTTTCTTCTTGGTGCTGTTTCTGCTGTGGCTTTGATGTCTGCTGCTCATGCAGCAGATGTCGTCCAGCCGGTAGAAGAAGCTGCCGGCTTTAACTGGAGCGGCCTCTACGTTGGTTTTGGCGTCGGTGCCGGTGCCAACGTACACGAGCTCGGCAGCGATTTTATTCCAATCTCGCTGAACGGCATTGGTGGCGAAGGCGTCTATGGTGAGCTGACGGTTGGCTATGACTATATGGTCTCGCCCCGGTTCCTCATCGGCGGTCTGCTGGACGCTCACGTGGGCAACATCAAGACCACGCTGGACATTACGGGGTTCGACGCTTCGATCAAGGAAACCTACGGTTTCGACGCTGGCCTGCGTCTCGGCTACCTCTTGACGCCGAACACTCTGGGCTACGTGCTGGGTGGCTATTCCTGGCAGAAGTACAAGCTCGATACGAACGCCGGCTTCGACTTTGATTGGGATCAGAGCGGGTATTTTGTCGGAGGTGGCATCGAAACGGCCATCAACAGCAATTGGACGATCAAGACTGAGTATCGCTATACGGGCTTCGGGACCAAGGACGATCTTCTTTCCGAGGCTGGCATTGTCGGAGTACCGGACGGTCTCCTGAATCTTGACACCTCGCGCCATACTTTCCAGATCGCAGCCAATTACCGTTTCGGTGCACAGAACGGCGGCGGCGCTGCCTTCGAGACGCCAGCCTACAACTGGACCGGCTTCTATATCGGTGGCGCTGGTGGCGCCGGTGCGTCCGTGCATCAGATCAACGTTCCGCCGCTCGGCGACCTGGAATTCAATGGTCTCGGTGGCGAAGGTGCCTTTGGTGAACTGAACGTCGGCTACGATCATGACTTCGGCAGCTGGGTCGCAGGCGTCATGGTCGATGCACGCTACTCCGGCATGACTTCCAAGCTGGATCTCGGCGGCGGGTCGATCAACGTCGATACCGACTATGGGTTCGATGTGCTGGGC
>NZ_RZQY01000935.1:0-1733 GCF_003998575.1 Mesorhizobium sp. M7A.F.Ca.CA.001.10.2.1
GGCCGGCTCGACGCCTTCGAGTGGCGTGCGCCGATGGAGCGTCTCGGCCAGTTGATCGACAGCCATGACGACATGCCAGCCGGTGCGGCGCCGGTCATCGAAGCATTGGCAAAGCCCACGAGCGAAAAAGGGCCGATCGAGGTGATCGATGACGCCGGTGGCGAGACGTCGGCGGGCAAGCAAGCTGAAAGTCGCGAAGAAGATCATGTCAGGCCGATCACGGCAGCGGCCTTCGCCGCGGTGCCGGGCGATGCCGAGGGCGTCGATCCGGCCGAGGAGCTTGCGCGGTTGCCGGACGATCCCGGCGTCGATCCGGACGAGGAAGCGGAGAAATCGCCGCGCCGGTTTCGGTTGTTTTGAGTTGGGCAGGCCGTCAGGCCGTTGGGGTATGGATCTATGTTTGAACGCGTTCTGTCGTTTCTCAGGGATTTGCCGGCCGGCGCCGGCACTCGTGCCAGCACGGACGATCCGCGCATCGCCGCCTCGGCGCTGCTCTACCATGTGATGAATGCCGATGGCGTGCGCCAGGATGTCGAGTGGGAACGGTTCAAGGCGGTGCTGGCGGAGAGCTATTCGATCAGCGGCACGGAACTTGAGGCGCTTGCCGCCGCCGGCGAGCGGGCCGACAATGAGGCGATCGATCTCTATGCCTTCACCAGTGTCCTGAAGCGCCATCTCGATGCCGATGCGCGCAAGGCCTTCATCGGCCTGATGTGGGAAATCGTCTATGCCGACGGCGAGTTGCACGAGCTCGAGGACAACACCGTCTGGCGCGTCGCCGAGCTGATCGGCGTCGAACGCCATGATCGCGTCGAGGCGCGCCGCAAGGCAGCGGCGCACGCGCCCGGCGCCACCGGAACATCGAGCGACGAATAGGATTTTCGCCTTCCCATGCCGCGCCAAACGAGTTCGAAGCCAAAGATACTGATCGTGCTGCATCAGGAGAGTTCGAGCCCAGGGCGTGTCGGCCACATGTTGCTGGAAGAAGGGTTCGACCTCGATATCCGCCGGCCGCCGCTTGGCGACGCCTTGCCCGAAACACTGGACGGCCACGCCGGCACGGTGGTGTTCGGCGGTCCGATGAGCGCCAATGACGAGGACGAGTTCGTTCGCCGCGAGACCAACTGGCTGGAAATACCGCTGAGGGAGAACCGGCCATGTCTCGGCATCTGTCTCGGCGCACAGATGCTGGTCAACTATCTCGGCGGCAAGGTCGAAGGACACGGCGAAGGGCTGGTCGAGGTTGGCTGGTATCCCCTGAAAGCGACCGAAGCCGGCAAGCAACTGATGCACTGGCCGGAGATGGTCTATCAGTTCCACCGCGAGGGTTTCTCGCTGCCCAGGGACGCGACGCTGCTGGCGACGGCCGAGACCTATCCCAACCAGGCCTTCCGCTACGGCGACAATGCCTGGGGCATCCAGTTCCATGGCGAACTGACCAGGGTGATGATGCAGCGCTGGGTGGTGCGCGGCGCGCATCGCTTCGAATTGCCCGGTGCCCAGCCCGGCCGCGATCATCTCGGCGGCCGGCTGATCTGGGACATGCATCTCAAGCGCTGGCTGGACGAGTTCCTGCGGATGATTTTCGGCAAGCCGAGCAGATAGCTAATGCATGTCGCCCAAAAGCGACCTCGGTTTTGGGAAAACGACATGCATAAAACAAGACTTAAAGCGCGACGCGCTTTAAGGTTCGAGCACCGGCCGCAGGAAGCTGCGCTCGTAGCTGAGAATCT
>NZ_RZQY01000936.1:0-1733 GCF_003998575.1 Mesorhizobium sp. M7A.F.Ca.CA.001.10.2.1
CCATTTCCTATGCGCTGGTGGCAATGCTGCCCGGCGCCAACTTCGCCGTCGTCACGCAGGCCGCGCTAACCGCTTCGCGCGCCACGGCTCTGTCTGCCGCCGCCGGTGTTGCCTTGGGCGCGAGTTCGCTGGCGACCATCGTCGCGACTGGCGCCGGAGCGTTGCCGTCAGGGGGCTTTGCACACCAGATGGCCGCCAGCCTCTACGGTGCAATGCTGGTCTTCATCGGTTGGAATTCGATGCGGCGGGCGCTGTCGATCAAGGTTGGCTTCGACGTGCCGAAGCCCGTTCCAATCACGCGATACTTTCGGCTGGGCTTTGTCACGGCAGTGGCAAACCCTGCCACCGCATTGTTCTTCGCGTCCTCCACACTGAACTTGGATGCGCGCGGGGCAATGCACCTATCCTTGGCTGTGCTGGTTTTTGCCATTGCCATCGCCTGGTTTGGCCTTCTCGGCCTTTGTATTTCCCAACCGGTCGCCCAGCGATTTTACGCACGTTTTCGAAAGCATGCAGACATCGTATTGGGAGGAACTCTGGTGGCGCTCGGCTTCTCCGCATTTGGACATTGAGCGACAGGTGTATGCGCCCACTTGTCAGCCGCGGTTGGGCAGCTCCACGTTCTTCAGCAACGCCACGAGCTGGCTTTGCTGGCGGGTTCCGGTCTTGGCGAAAATCCGTTCGAGATAGGTGCGGCCGGTTTTCACGGTGATGTTGGAACGCGCCGCCGCCTCCTTCAACGGCCGCCCTTGCGAAAGGGCGGCCGCCAGCCGCGCTTCGGCGGGCGTCAGGTCGAACAGGCCGGCAAGCAGGGTTGGCGAAGGCACCATGGAACTGGCGCTCACCGCCGTCGCGGCGATCAGGATGTCGCCCCCCGAAAAGATATCATGCGCCGAACGGAGCAGCGGCAGGACATGGACGATGATCGACTGCCTGTCTTGTCGCGCGGGTACCGGGATTGATCGGACCGAGGGTTCGATCTCGCTGCGCACGGCGGCGATGGCTTGCTGAAACAAAAGGTCTGCTTGCACATCGCCAATCGCCATGCTGCCGAAGGCGACCGGCAGGAACATCGCGGGCATGGCCTCAAGCAGCGGGTTGGTGGCCAGCACGCGTCCATTGGATGAAAGGACAGCAGCCGGCAGTCCCATTCTTTCCATTGCCGCAACTGTTCCTTGCGCGCGCTCAAGCCCGAGCCTCGCCGCAATCAGGCTGGCACGCGCCAGATGCGGCCGCAGCGCGTTCATTCGCGCGAGATCGTCTGCCGAAGGACGATCGTTGTCGCGCCAGCGCTCGGTCGAAAACAGTGCCATTTCCCCCGTCGGCATGACGATGAACGAACCAATCTGTCCGCCAATCCCCAGCGGCCGGGTGCGATCGAGGCGCAGGTGATTGCTTGCCAGAGCTCCGGCGGGGAAATAATCGGCGTCGTAGACAAAAGCCGAAGGCGGGGTCATCGAGAAGAGGAGTTGCACCTCCTCGCTCTTCTGCCATCCATTGGCAGCGTCGAAAGCCTCCAGCACTGGCGAGATCAAATCGGTCGCGATGAATTTTGGCGGGGCTCGGTCATCGAACAGGACAAGCGAGGCGGCAGCCGAGTTGGACTCGCTGCTCAACTGCTCCAGGACGTCGCGCCACATCTCCGGCACGAATGCAGCCTCGTAGATGCGGTCGGCCAGATCGGAAGTCACTTGTGCCTCGTTGGCTGCGCTACCAACTCCGCGTTCTTCACC
>NZ_RZQY01000937.1:0-1726 GCF_003998575.1 Mesorhizobium sp. M7A.F.Ca.CA.001.10.2.1
CCTTGACGAAGGGCAATATCGCCTCGACCAGCGTTTCGGTATCCGGCCGCGGCTCCAGCGTTTCCGGCGACAGCGACAGGCGCAAACCGTAGAATTCACGATAGCCGAGGATGCGATGCACCGGTTCGCCGCCAGCGCGGCGTCTCAGGGCGGCATCGATTTCGGCAACAATGCCGGCGCCGAGCCTGCGTTCAGGGTCCGCAATGGCTTGCGTGCGCGTCGTGCCCGAAAAATGCTCGACGATCAGCCGCGCATCGAGCGCCGGGTCGTCGACAGTGGTGCCAAGCCGGGCCCACGCTTCCCGCAGCAGCGGGCCGAGTGCGTCGGGCAGGTCAGTCATCGATGCCGATGTCGGCGAGCAATTTCGACTGGTGATCGGCAATCAGCGCGTTGATGATCTCGTCGAGTTCACCCATCATCACCCGGTCGAGCTTGTAGAGCGTCAAATTGATGCGATGGTCGGTGACGCGGCCTTGCGGGAAATTATAGGTGCGGATGCGCTCCGAGCGGTCACCGGAACCGACCTGCGACTTGCGCGATTCGGAACGCTCCTCGTCGGCCTTGCCGCGCTCCAGATCATAGAGCCGGGCACGCAGGATCTGCATGGCCTTGGCGCGGTTCTGATGCTGCGATTTCTCCGCCTGCACGACCATGATGCCGGTTGGCAGATGGGTGATGCGGACGGCCGAATCGGTGGTGTTGACGTGCTGGCCGCCCGAACCCGAGGCGCGCATCGTGTCGATGCGGATGTCTTCGGCCCTGATGTCGATGTCGACCTCTTCGGCTTCGGGCAGCACCGCGACGGTTGCGGCCGAGGTGTGGATGCGCCCGCTGGCCTCCGTTGCCGGCACACGCTGCACGCGGTGCACGCCGGATTCGAATTTCAGATGCGCAAAGACGCCTTTGCCCGACACGGTGGCGATGATTTCCTTGAAGCCGCCGGCGTCGCCATCGCTGGCCGAGGCGGTTTCGAAACGCCAGCCGCGTTCGGCGGCGTAGCGCTCATACATGCGAAACAGGTCGCCGGCGAACAGCGCGGCCTCGTCACCGCCGGCGCCGGCGCGGATTTCGAGAATGGCGTTCTTGTCGTCGGCGGCATCCCTGGGCAACAGCAGGATCTGGATATCCTTCTGCAATGCCTCGATGCGCTCCTCGATCTCCGGCAACTCGGCCTCGGCGAGCGCCCGCATCTCGGCATCGGTGCCCTTGTCGGCAAGCATGGCTTCCAGATCGGCCTGTTCACGCTCGGCCAGGCGCAATGCCCTGACCTTGGCCACCATATCCTGGATTTCGGCATATTCGGACGCCATGCGCACATAGGCATCCGGCGCCGGACCAGCCGACATCTGCGCTTCGAGCATCTCGAAACGCTTGACGACTTGATCCATACGATCGCGGGGCAAATTGACCATGATGAGGCTGCTACAATGGGATCGAACGGTCGTCGGCAAAGGCCTGCAGCAGCGCCCGCATCGGCAAGCCCTGTGCCGGAGCCATCAGATTGTCGTCGAAAAACGCCTTCAACTCGTCCAGCGGCAGTTCCGTCAGCATCGCCTTGACCGGACCGATCGAGGCCGGCGACATCGAGATCGAACGGAAACCGAGGCCGATCAGCGCCATCGCCGAGATCGGCTTGCCGGCGAGTTCGCCGCACAGCGTCACCGGCGTATTGTTGCGGACGCCGGCATCGGCGATCTGCTTGAGCACACGCAGGAACGGCGCCGAC
>NZ_RZQY01000938.1:0-1725 GCF_003998575.1 Mesorhizobium sp. M7A.F.Ca.CA.001.10.2.1
GACCGACGCCGCCCATCGCCGAGGCGCCGCCGTCTTCATCGGCGGCGCCTCGGCGATGGGCGGCGTCGGTCAGGTCATCGGCGCGGTGGTCGGCGGCTTCATCATGGGCGTGATGAACAACGGCATGTCGATTATGGGCGTCAATGTCGACTGGCAGCAGGTGGTCAAAGGCCTGGTGCTGCTCGGTGCCGTGATCTTCGACGTCTACAACAAGAACAAGGCTTGAACGGGCTTAAGAGCAATTCCAGGAAAATGTGAAACGGTTTTCCGCCTGGAATTGCGCCAAGACAATGAGTTAGAGCGGTTCGCCGTTTCCGTGAAACGGTGAACTGCTCTAGGCGAGGCAAGCAGGAGGCATACGATCGCGGCGCTGCCGGCAACCCGCCGGTAACAGAAGTCCCTGAGGGACCAGGCCCGCGAGCGCAATCCGAACTGAGAATTTAAACCGTGGCATGGACGAGGTCCCGGCCGCGCTGAGTAAGGTCTGCCGTTTTGGCAGTCCTGCCAAGGCAAATGAGAGAGGATTCATCATGCTGATCTCCCAGATCCTCGACGACGCCGAGACCATCCGCGTCGTCGCCCGCAATGGCGGCAAGACCCGGATCATCAATGGCGCCCGCAGCGTCTATTCGCTGGCGATGGAGGCCGCCCGCACCGGCGTCGGCCTCGTCGCGCTGATCGAACGCAAGGGGCTTGGCGAGACGGTCGATCTCGAGGCCGCTTACAAGAAGGGGCGGCTGCTGTCGCCGATCAATCACCCTGATCCGGCGCATCTGCACCTGACCGGCACCGGGCTGACGCATCTCGGCTCCGCCGCGACGCGCGATTCCATGCACAAGAAGCTGAGCGCCGACGGCGAGGAGCAGCTCACCGATTCCATGAAGATGTTTCGCATGGGGCTGGAGGGCGGCAAGCCGGCGAATGGCCAGATCGGCGTGCAGCCGGAATGGTTCTACAAAGGCAACGGCACGATGGCGGTGGCGCCAGGTGCCGCACTTCTGTCACCGGCCTTTGCCAAGGACGCCGGCGAAGAGCCCGAGGTGGCCGGCATCTATGTCATCGGCGACGACGGCGCACCTTTCCGCGTCGGCTTCACGCTGTCGAACGAGTTTTCCGACCACGTCACCGAGCGCGTGAACTATCTGTTCCTCGCCCATTCCAAGCTGCGCAACGCCTCGTTCGGTCCGGAAATCCTGATCGGCGACCTGCCGCCCGATATCCGCGGCACCTCGCGCATCGTGCGTGACAGCGAGGTGCTGTGGGAAAAGCCGTTCCTGTCCGGCGAAGCGAACATGTCGCACACCATCGCCAATCTCGAACATCACCATTTCAAATACGCGGCCTTCCGCCAGCCGGGCGACGTGCATGTGCATATGTTCGGCACGGCCACGCTCTCTTTCGCCGACGGCATCAGGACCGAGGCCGGCGATGTGTTCGAGATCGAGGCCGGGGACTTCGGCCTGCCGCTGCGCAATCCGCTGGAGATCGAAAAGCCGGTGAAGGTGGCTGTGAAGGCGCTTTGAGGTAGCGCCTTTTTCCTTCTCCCCTTGTGGGAGAAGGTGGATCGGCGCGTTAGCGCCGAGACGGATGAGGGGTGTTCCAGCGAAATAAGACGTTTGCGTTCCCTGGAACACCCCTCATCCGCCGCCTTCGGCGACACCTTCTCCCACAAGGGGAGAAGGGAAGAAGCGCCCAGCCTCAATAAATATCGAAGTCGAAATACTT
>NZ_RZQY01000939.1:0-1723 GCF_003998575.1 Mesorhizobium sp. M7A.F.Ca.CA.001.10.2.1
GTAGGCAGCCTCGTTGAAGGATTTGTCGAACTTGCCGCCGAGATCATAGAGGATGGCCGGCTGGACATCCGCGGCGAAAGCCGGAAGAACCATTGCGGTTGCGGCCAGGAGGCCGAGAACGATACGTTTCATGTGATCCACACCCTGTCGGTTATTTTTTCCGTTATGCACCGCATGCCTGCCCGGTTCTCCGGCAGGCATACGACGTCAGCCAGGAGTGTACTCCCTCCCGCTCGGCGGCAATCTGGCATGGCCCGAAACAAAATTCACGCGGAATTTTGACCTTTTGGAAAAGCTTGGTGCGGACAAGCCGCACCGCAGCTTGTCCTTGCGCCAAGTGTCAGGCGGAGGCGGCGGCAGGGATGGCGCAAGCGACGCCGGTGCCTTTGAGGTTGCACGTGCCGTAAGGGTTCTTCGCCAAATATTGCTGGTGATCGGCTTCGGCGAAGTAGAATTCGGCCGCCGGCGCGATCTCGGTGGTGATCCTGCCGTGGCCGGCACCGCGCAGCGAGGTCTCATACGCATCGCGCGAGGCGCTCGCCGCCCGCAATTGCGCCTCGTCGCTCGTGTAGATCGCGGAGCGATAGGCGGTGCCGACATCATTGCCCTGGCGCATGCCCTGCGTGGGGTCGTGGCTTTCCCAGAACAGCTTCAGAAGCCCAGCATAGGAGACGATCTCGGGGTCATGGACCACCAGCACCACTTCGGCATGACCGGTAAGCCCGGTGCAGGTCTCCTGATAGGTCGGATTGGGGGTGAAGCCGCCGGCATAGCCAGCCGCGGTGACCCAGACGCCTTCGATCTGCCAGAACAGCCGCTCCGCACCCCAGAAGCAGCCCAGTCCGAACATCGCCGTCTCCAGCCTCTCGGGATAAGGACCCTTGAGCGATCTTTTCAAGACCTTGTGTCTGGATGCGGTCGGGATCGCCCTGGCGCGGCCCGGCAGGGCCTGGGAGGGCTTCGGCAGATTGAGCTTCTTGTTCAGCATGTCGCTGAGAAAGAACATGCGCGGCTCCTCTCCGGGTGAAACGCAAGAAGCCGCATGACGGCGGCTTTGTTTGAGCATCGGATTCCCAAAACCGGCAACCGCTTTTGGGTCCGATGCTCTAGGTGGCGGCGAACTGCCCAGCACGCGGCGGCCGCCTGTAGCCTATCGCATAGAGCAGGAAAGCCAGCACCGCGAACACGGCGAAGCCCGGCTGGTTCAGCACCCAGGCGACGGCGCCGTCCCACAGCAGCGGGCTGGCCTTGGTTCGGATGAAGGTTTCGAAGGCGGCCCTCGTGTCGGGCGAGACCGCCAGCCAACTGGTGTTGAGCGGGGTCAGCACCAGCACGGAGGCCGCCACGGTGCGTGTCGCGTCGAGCACCGCCATGATGACGGAAATCGACAGCGCGATCATTGCGGCAAGACGAAAGACGAAGCGAAACATCAGAACCCTCCTCCGGGCTGGTCCCCTCCCGAGGGGCCTTTCAGAGATAGAATGCGCATGGCTGGATCGCAATCGCCATACGCGAATTTGCAGACTCCAAACTCAGGTCAACAGAAGGCCGGACGACAGTCGGTCGGGTGGCTTTTCATTGACATGTGAGGGCAGCTATGCTAACAATTTCAGCAGGGTGCTGATTTGCGCCGACGACCCGCCGCACAGGCGGGTTTTTGCGTTTGGTGCCTCGCAAACCGACGTGCCGGCCAAGTCTTCAAAGACCGGGTGAACCCGGATTC
>NZ_RZQY01000093.1:0-13736 GCF_003998575.1 Mesorhizobium sp. M7A.F.Ca.CA.001.10.2.1
ATCCGGAGCTGCGTAAACGCGGTTAACCCTTCAGCTTGCGCTGGCGCCAGGCATCGAGCGTCTCGTCGATGATGCGCTCGGGAACGTGATCGAGTTCGAAGACAGTGTCGATCTCCAGCACCTCGAGCCGGTCGAGAAAGTCCTGTGGGGCGCCGTGGCGCAGCCGGGCCGCGTCCTTGGCGGTGGTGATGAGCACCAGCCCCTCAGTGCGTGCGGTCGCCGCCAACTCGGCAAGTTCGTCCTCGGCAAAGAAATGGTGGTCCGGAAACGGCCGCGTCAACGCCAGTTCGCCGCCGGCTTCGCGCACCGTGTCGAAGAATTTCTCGGGATGGCCGATACCGGCGAAGGCGAGGAACCGCTTGCCGGCAAGCCCTGCCTTGCCGCTTGGCTCTGTATGGGCCTCGAAGATCGGCCGGCCGGCGCGTGCCGCCTGGCGGACCACGCTGTCGGCGGCAGTGCCCTCGCCCATTTTCAACAGCCCGCTGGTGAAGACCAACTGGTCGACGATTTTGGCCCTGAGCGGCCCGCCCGGAATGACGCGGCCATTGCCAATTCCGTAGCGCGCATCGACGACGACCAGCGCATAATCGATGTGGATGCGGGCGCTCTGAAACCCATCGTCCATGATCAGGAATTCGCAGCCATGCCGTTCCAACAGCAGCCGGGCGCCGGCGGCGCGGTTCGGCGTCACCGCCACCGGCGCGTGTTCGGCGAGCAGCAGCGGTTCGTCACCGACATGCCTGGCACTGTCATGGTCGATATCGACCACGTGAGGCTCGGCGAACGAGCCGCCATGGCCGCGCGACAGGAAGCCGGGTTTCAGATGCATTCGCTTCGCCTGCTCGGCGAGCGCGATGGCCACCGGTGTCTTGCCGGTGCCGCCAACCGTGAAATTGCCGATGCACAGAACGGGTGCTTCGATCTTCTCGCGCTTGGCCCGCCGCATGCCGCGGCCGGCGGCGGCGGCATAGATGGCCGATAGCGGCGACAGTGCCAGGACCCGCCAGTCCGGCTCTTCCCACCAGAATGGTGGTGCTTCAGAGGCCACGCTAGCGACCGTTCGCGCCCTTCAGGCGCGACTTGACGACCAGCGGCTGGATATAGGGCTCAAGCGATTTCAGCGTGCGCGCCAGCGCGCCACGCATCTCGTCGACGGTCGCCACACCCGCCGCCATCATCTCGTGGCGCGCCACTTCGTTGGTCAGGAGGAAATTGACGGCGCCGGCCAGCATGTCGCGATCGCGCACCAGCTTGGCGCCGCCGCTGTCGAGGAGACGCTGGTAGGCCTCGCGAAAATTCTGAACATTGCGCCCGGCGAGAACCGCGGTGTCGAGCATGGCCGGTTCCAGCGGGTTCTGGCCACCCTCGGAGGTCAGCGAGCGGCCGACGAAGGCGATTTCGGTCAGCCGGAGATAGAGTCCCATCTCGCCGATCGTGTCGCCGAGCAATATATCCGTGTCGGCGGCTATCCTGTCGCCCTTGCTTCGCCGCGCGACCTTCAGGCCCATGCCGGAAATCTGCGCCGCAAGCGCCTCGCCGCGATCGGGATGACGCGGAACGACGATCGTCAGAAGACCATGGTGGCGTTTGTGCAGCGTCGCGTGGACTTCAGCCGCGACCACTTCCTCGCCGTCATGGGTCGAGATCGCCGCCCAGGTCGGGCGCGTGCCTATCTGCCGCCGCAGCGTCGCCAGCGCCCGTTCGTCGACGGGCGGCGGCGAGGTATCGACCTTGAGATTGCCCGACACGGTGACCGGCCGGGCGCCGAGCGCCAGAAACCGCTCGCCATCGACATCCGACTGCGCCACGACGTGAGCCAGGTTCTCGAACAACGCCTCGGCGATGTTGGCCCGTTTCTTCCACGACTTGAACGAGCGGTCGGAGAGCCTGCCATTGACCAGCACCTGCGGCACGCGGCGCGCGCCAAGCTCGAGGATGGTCATCGGCCAGATTTCGGATTCGGCGATGATCGCCAGATCCGGCTGCCAGTGATCGAGGAACCGGCTGACCGCCGGCTTGAGATCGAGCGGTACGTATTGGTGGATGATCCGGTCACCGAGACGCTCATCGGCGACCTGCGCCGAGGTGACCGTGCCGGTCGTCAGCACGATGTTGACGCCGTAGTCGAGAATGCTTTCGACCAGCGGCACGACGGCGATGGTCTCGCCGACGCTCGCGGCGTGGATCCAGATCACCGGCCCGTCGGGGCGCGCGCGTCCGGCGACGCCATAGCGCTCGCGGCGGCGGTAGCGGTCTTCCTTGCCGCGCGAGGTGCGCCAGGCAACATAGGGCCCGACCAGCGGATAGGCGGCCGCACCCGCGAAACGGTATGCCGACAGCATGGCTCGCGCCCAGCGGCCGCTCATCGCGGAGCATCCACGAGACGGTAGGCCTCGGCGGTCGCGGCATTGAGCGCGGTCGTCACTTCCTGGCGCTTGCGCTCCATTTCGGCCTCATCGGCGCCGGCCGCCACGAAGATCGGCTGACCGATGACGATCGACGAACGGCCGAACGGCAGGTTGATGGTGGTCTTGTCCCAGCTCTTCTCCAGTACCTTGCGGCGGCTGGTGGTGATGGCGACAGGCACAAGCGGCCGGCCCGAGAGGCGAGCCAGGAGAACGATACCAAGCCCTGCGTCTCGTGGCGTGCCGTGCGGAATATCTGCGATCATGGCGACGTTCTTGCCGACGGCGAGCGACTTTTTCAGGGCGATAAGCGCTTTTGCCCCGCCCTTGTCGAGATGCCTGGCATTTTCGCGCCCGCCGGAGCCGCGCACCGCCTCGATGCCGAATTTTTCCAGCATCAAGGCGTTGAGCTCGGCATCAGCGCTGCGCGAAACCATGGCGACCAGCGGCTTGCGCTTGGGGTAATAGGCTGGCGTCAGCAGATGCTGGCCATGCCACAAGGCGATGATGCCAGGCTCGAATTCGGTATAGGCACCGCCCGAAAACCGTGCCGATCCCTCGACGACGCGATTGGTGAGGCGCACGAAGCGCACGAACTGGGCGAACAGGCTGGCGATGGCGTTCTTGACGAATCGCGACTGCGCCAGCGGTTGGCGAATCTTGCGCCAGAAGGCCTTGGTCGTGCGGCTGCGTCCCCTGCCCGTGGGCGCGGCATCGCTTGCTGGCCCTTTCGCCAGGTCATGCTCCATCGAAGTCAACCGGCAACCTTGTTGTCGGGGTCCAGCAGCCGGTGCAGATGAACGACGAAGTAACGCATGTGGGCGTTGTCCACGCTGGCTTGCGCCTTGGCTTTCCACGCCGTGTGCGCGGATTGATAGTCCGGATAGATGCCGACGATATCGAGGCCCTCGAGATCGCGGAATTCGGTGCCGCCAAGCTTCTTGAGTTCGCCACCGAACACCAGATGCAAAAGCTGTTTCTTTCCGTCTTCCGCGGCCATGTCGGTCCTTCACATATCGTGAGTTTGTCACAGGTCTAGACCAAAGCCGCCAACTTTGGAACCTTTAGGGCGAGATGAATTCATCTCGCCGGGGAAAACGCCTTCACGCGTCCAGGCCGGCGATGACGCCGGCGAGCACGGCCAGCAATTCACCGCTGCCGGCAGCAAGGGCGCCGTGGCGGGTCACCTCGCCGGCATATAGTGGAGCGCGACCGTGCTGGTCGAGCAGCTGGCCGCCGGCCTCGCGCAGGATGAGGTCGGCCGCCGCAATATCCCAGTCATGCGCATTCGGCTTGACGAAAGTGGCATCCAGCGCGCCATTGGCGATCATCGCCAGCCGATAAGCCAGCGAAGGGCTGTAGGGCGCTCGCTTCAGCCGCGCCTGCCATTCGGCCGGCATCAGGTCGGTCAACTGCTTCAGCCCGGAAATCTCGGCTGTTTCCGCCAGCTTGCGAACCGCAATGCGCTTGCCGTTGCGGAAGGCGCCCTGGCCCGGCAGCGCCCAATAGGTTTCCTCCATCGCCGGGCATTCCAGCACGCCGGCCAGCGTACGGCCACGCTCGACGACGGCGACGCTGACGCACCAGGTGCGCTGGCCTTCCAGAAAACCGCGCGTGCCGTCGATCGGGTCGACGACGAAGGTGCGGCGTGCCGAAAGCCGGACCGGATCGTCGACGGTCTCTTCCGACAGCCAGCCATAATCCGGTCGCGCCGCCAGCAGCGTTTCGCGCAGGTAGGCGTCGGCGGCATGGTCGGCCTCGCTGACCGGCGATGTGCCGCCCTTCATCCAGACTTGCGGGCTGTTGCCGAAGTAGCGCATGGCGATGAGCCCCGCCTCGCGGGCGGCATCGCGCAGCAGCGGCAAATCTTCGGTGGCCCCGGCTATGGTGAGGTCATGCTCCGGCAAGGGTCATGCCTTCGATCAGGAGCGTTGGGGCGGCGGTGCCGAAATTACGGTCGAGGTCATCAGCCGGCACCATGTTGAGGAACATGGTTTTCAGGTTCGAGGCGATGGTGACCTCGGCGACCGGATAGGCCAGCTCGCCGTTCTCGATCCAGAAACCCGAGGCGCCACGGCTGTATTCGCCGGTGACCATGTCGACGCCCTGGCCGAACACCTCGGTGACATAGAAGCCGGTCTTGAGCGATCTGATCAGCTCTTCCGGCGACCGCTCGCCCGGCTCGATGGCGAGATTGGTGGAGGATGGCGTCACGGAAGAGCCGCCGCGGGCGCCGCGGCCGTTGGTGACGAGGCCCAGTTCCCTTGCGGCCGAGGTCGACAGGAACCAATGGTTGAGCACGCCCTTCTCGACCATCAACAGCTTTTCGCCTTCGACGCCTTCGCCGTCGAACGGCCGTGAGGCCTGGCCACGCAACCGGAGCGGCTCGTCGGTGACGGTGATGGCGGAGGCGGCCACCTGCTTGCCCATCATGTCACGCAGGAACGAGGTCTTGCGCGCGACCGAGGCGCCGTTGATGGCGCCGGCCAGATGGCCGGCGATGCCGCGCGCGACGCGTGGGTCCAACACCACGTCGACCGGCCCGGTCGCTGCCTTGCGCGCGCCGATGCGGCGCACCGCGCGTTCTCCGGCCTTGCGGCCGATGTCCTCGGGCGCATCGAGATCGGCAAAGTGCTGGCGCGATGAGAATTCATAGTCGCGCTCCATGCCGGTGCCCTCGCCGGCGATGACGCTGGCCGAGCGCGAGAACCGCGAGCCGACATAGTGGCCGAGGAAGCCGTGCGAGGTGGCCAGCACCAGGCCGCCGAGGCCGGCACCGGCGCTGGCGCCGGCCGAATTGGTCACGCCCTTGACGCCAAGCGCTGCCGCCTCCGCCGCCAATGCGGCTTCCTTCAACTGGTCGGCGGACACCTCGGTGGCGTCGAACAGATCGAGATCGCGTGTCTGTTTGGCCAGCAATGCCGGGTCGGCCAACCCCTGATAGGGATCCTCAGGCGAGACTCTCGCCATGGAAACAGCGCGTTCGGCCAGCGTTTTCGGGTCGGACGCCGCTGTCGCCGAGACACTCGCCACGCGGCCGCCGACGAAAACACGCAGCGCCACATCCTCGCTCTCGGAGGCTTCCGTAGCCTCGACCTTGCCGAGACGCACCGACACGCCGGTCGAGCGGCCGCGCACGGCCACCGCGTCGGCGGCATCGGCGCCGGCCTTTTTGGCAGCCTCGACCAGAGCCGCGACGCGGTCGGTCAATTTTGCTGCGTCTGATATATCGGTCATGCCTGAAATCCTGCTGGTGCGGCCGGTGTGCGGCCGTTGCCCACCCATCTATTGTTCCGGTCCGGCTTGTGCAATGGCATAGGCTTCAATCAAAATGCAGGGTGGGCGGTTCAAAACCGCGAACCCTGTGACGCAAAATGGGTTCGCAGCTTGCACGGAGCATTTCGATGACGCCTTTCCATCTCGCCTTCCCGGTCCGTGATCTCGATGAAACCCGCGTTTTCTATGGCGAGGTGCTGGGCTGTGCGATCGGCCGTTCATCGGCGACCTGGGTCGATTTCGACCTCTACGGCCACCAGATGTCGGCGCATCTGCGTCCGCAGGCCGCACAGGCCCCCAGTGACGGCAGGGTCGACGGCATTGTCGTGCCGATTCCGCATTTCGGCGCGGTGCTGCTGATGGACGACTGGCAGCGCCTGGCGACGCGGCTGGAGGCGCGCGACGACATCGACTGGCTGGAACGGCCGATGGTGCGTTTCAAGGGCGAACCCGGCGAACAGGCAACGCTGTTCATCCGCGACCCCTCGGGCAATGCCCTGGAATTCAAGGGTTTTCGCTCGCTGGAGCAGGTTTTCGCGCACTAACTCAGATCGAGGGCATCGGTCGATCAACGGCCGAAACGGCCCGCCGCGAAAGGTGCGAGCCGAGCCGGATCGCCGCGTCCGCCGATCAAGTCGGCGACCAGCCGCGCGGTGATCGGAGCCAGCGTCAGGCCGAGATGGCCGTGCCCGAAAGCATGAATTACGCGGGAGCTGCCGCGCGAAGCGCCGATGACCGGCCTGGAATCCGGCAGGGACGGCCGGAAGCCGAGCCATTGCGAGGCAGGCGAGCCGAGCCTGGGAAAAATTTGCCTGGCGCCACGGTCAAGCAGCGCCAGCCGGCGCGGATTTGGCGGCGCGACCAGGCCGCCGAGTTCGACGGTGCCGGCGACCCGCAAGCGGCCAGCCATCGGCGTCAGGTAGAAACCAAGATCGACGGGACAGACAGGTCGGTTGAGCAGCGGCGCGTCGGTCTGGAATTCCAGATGATAGCCGCGCTCGGTCTCGAGCGGAATCCTGTCGCCGGCCTGCGCGGCCAGTGCGCGCGACCGTGCACCGGCGGCGATCACCACCGTGCCAGCCTTGATGCGAACGCCGGGTCCGCTGAGCTGGACACCGTCAGCCTCGACCTGCAGTCCGGTGATCTCAGCCTGCTTCACCGATGCACCACGGGCACTCACCGCGCCCAGCAACCGCCGCATCACCATTGCCGGATCGGTGACATTGATCGAGTCGGGAAAATACACGCCATGCGCTGCTGTCGCCGGCAGGCCCGGCTCAAGCGCCGCCACCTCTTCGGGAGTCAGCACCTCTTGGTGGATGCCAAACCCAGCGCGCATTGCCCGGCCGCCGGCGCCAGCGGCAAAATCGCTCTCGCGGCGATAGAGGTAAAGACAGCCATTGCGGCGCAGCTGGTCCGCCAGCCCGGCCTCCCCGATCATGTCTTCCCAGGCCGGAAGGGCGTCGGCCAGCAGTCCGGCGAGCGCCAGCGCATTGGCCTGGGTCGCCGCCGGCAGCGATTGCCGCACGAATTGAACCAGCCAGGGCGCCAGTTGCAGCAGTGCCGGCCAGCGCAGCGAAAACGGACTGTCGGGATCAAGCAGCAACTTTGGCAGCGCGCGCAGCACGGCTGGACTGCCGACCGGCATACAGGCGTATTCGGCGATCGTTCCGGCATTGCCTGATGAGGCGCCGGAGCCCGGCTCATGGGGATCGATGAGCAGGACTTCGCGGCCGTCCGCGACAAGGCGAAGTGCCGTCGCCAGCCCGACAACTCCGGCGCCGACAATGGCGATTTCGACCGTTTCAGAAGCAGCCACTGTAGATCTTCCCGATTGACCGTGAATCCAGTACCGATCATGTGGTCTCTTGGTTCGGGGTCACGGTCCAGTCTTGATCCCTGGAATCGAATAGGCCAGATCTTTCCGCGCCTCAGGCAACAGGCGTCCAGATCACGTCCTCGATTTTTTGCGCGCCGGTGGCCAGCATCGCCAGCCGGTCGAAGCCGAGCGCGATGCCGCTGGCCGGCGGCATGATGGCAAGGGCGGCGAGGAAATCCTCGTCCAGCGGATAGCGCTCGCCATAGATGCGCTGCTTCTCGTCCATCTCGATGACGAAGCGCCGGCGCTGCTCGTCGGCGTCGGTCAGTTCGCCAAAGCCGTTGGCGAGTTCGACGCCGCAGCAATAGAGCTCGAAACGCTCCGCCACGCGCGGGTCGCGTGGGCTCGGCCGTGCCAGTGCCGCCTCGGCCACCGGATATTCGCACAGGATGGTCGTTCGTCCCTGCCCGAGGAATGGCTCGATTTTTTCCACCATCACCCGGCTGAACAGGTCGGCCCAGCTGTCGTCGGGCGCGGTACGCATGCCGGCCCGGATCAAGGCGGCGTATAGCGCGTCGCGATCGGTGCTCCCGTCGGCGGCGACCGTGGCCAGCAGATCGATGCCGGAATAGTGGGTGAAGGCGTCCGCCACCGTCAGCCGTTCCGGCTCGGCGAACGGATCGCAGTCGCGGCCCCGGAAAGAGAAAAGAGTCGCCCCTGCCCTTGTAGCGGCCAGCGCCAGGAAGGCCGCGCAATCCAGCATCAGGCTCTCATAGGCTTCGCCCACCCGATACCATTCGAGCATGGTGAATTCGGGATGGTGCAAGGCGCCGCGCTCGCGGTTGCGGTAGACCGGACCGAAGCTGAAAATCCTGACTTCACCGGCGGCGAGCAGCTTCTTGCAGGCGAATTCCGGCGAGGTGTGGAGATAGAGCGGCGCCCTTGCGCCGTCCGGCCCGACCGCTTCGGTGGCGAAAGCCGCCAGATGCGCCTCGTTGCCGGGCGAAATCTGCAGGGCCGCCGTCTGCACCTCGACGAAATCATGGGCGGCGAACCAGTCGCGCAAGCTGGCGGCGATGCCGTTGCGCAGCATCAGCCGCGGGCGGCGGTCGGCATGAACGTCAGGCGTCCACCAGGGCGAAGCTTCGGTCATGCGGCTCGGATCATGGTGGAAGGGGGCTGGCGGCGGCGGCCAAGATGCGGTAGGCCCCCATCCAGCGCCGCACAAGCCGGCAAACGCCAGTCAACTCTTCTTGCAGGATTTAAAACCGTGGTGAAAGTCATCGCCAGTTCGCTCCGCAAAGGCAACGTCGTCGACAAGGACGGCAAGCTTTATGTGATCCTCTTTGCCGAAAACATCCACCCAGGCAAGGGCACGCCTGTAACGCAGCTCGACATGCGCCGCATCGGCGACGGGGTGAAAGTTTCGGAGCGCTACCGCACCACCGAACAGGTGGAGCGCGCCTATGTGGAAGAGCGCGAGCATACCTTCCTCTATCGCGACGGCGAAGGCTTTCATTTCATGAACCCGGAAAGCTACGACCAGGTCGCGGTGTCGGAAGCCGTGGTCGGCGACATGGCGCCTTACCTGCTGGAAGGCATGGCCGTGCAGGTGTCGCAGTTCAACGGCATTGCCATTTCCCTGGTGCTGCCGCAGCGCGCCACCTTCGAAGTGGTGGAAACCGAGCCGACGACCAAGGGCCAGACGGCCTCGTCATCCTACAAGCCGGCCGTGCTGTCCAACGGCGTGCGCACCCTGGTGCCGCCGCACATCGCGCCGGGCACCCGCGTGGTGGTGATGACGGCCGATGGCGCTTATGTGGAGCGGGCGAAGGACTGAGGGGGGCTCTTCCCGCTTAAAGGAGGCCCGTAAGCAAAGCCTTCCCATGGACAGGCGGGGCAGCTTCGAGACACCGCCTATTGCTTGAAACAGTGCTCGCGATGCCATTGCAAGAAATGAGGATGCGGGCGTTCGAGCTGTCGGCGAGGCGGAAGCGCGCGGCGCGTCCTGTTTATGAAGCCCTGCACGCTGTCGAAGTCATTGACCTGTCTGGAGATCAGGATTTCCAAATCGTCCGACAGGCTGATCAATCCACGGTCGAACATCCAATGCGCAGTGCCGGACAGTGCGATCCCATTGTTGACGACATCAGGCCCGTCCGCCTCAACCGGTCGAATATGTGCGGCAGAAACCTCTGCTCGGCCTCCGCCATTTATCAGCTTGAGACCTGTGATCGCGCAGCGCTCGTCATAGGCACGTAAGACGACTCGACGAAAAATGCGGTCCCGCACGATTCGCGATCCGATGTAGCTTACGCGATCACGACTCTGCTCGAATTCGAATGGCGCCTGCTCATCCTGAAAGCCGGCAGATATGCCGACCTCATCAACGCGCGGCAGCAACAACTCATTCGTATCCAGGCCCAGATCGATGATCCGGTTGAAGTCACTTGGGCTGAGTGCGCGGACGGCAGATTGGGCGCGGCCAGAAATCCGTCCCTCATCATTGAGCAGGCCTCGTTCGACGGGACCATCAGATCCGCTAAATGGAACAGGATTGACGAAATCGAGGTAGCTTCCGGGCTCAATCAGCGCGAGATACATGTCAGGCGTTACCGGATCGGGGATGATCTGCTGGACTTTCGCTACAGCGTAATAGCCCCGTGTATCGTTTACCTTGCTGGGCTCGTAGTAGATAATCCACTTGCCGACACACGCTTCAACGCGGCGCAGATACGGGCGAGGAAACTGGTATTGCTCTGCGGGGCGATCGTTGTATCGCGAATCCGAGCGATGAATGAAAACCCCGAATCCCATGAATCTTCCTGCAATGCGTTCTTGGGAATAACTACTCAGATGTGGCATCAAAATCCGAACTTTGGGGTTTAGTCCAGGCGCGGTCGCACTTCCCCATGGCATCGGTCCTTCGCAGCCTCGCGCTGAAGCGCCACACTACAACGAAGCGCAGCAATATATTTCGCGAAGCCTGTCACAAAGCGCCCACCCGGTTCGTCCTTTGACAGAAGAAGGAGAGCGCTATGCCAAAACTTATCGTCACCGAATTCATCAGCGTCGATGGCATTGCCGAGGTCGAGAAGCTGCCCAGCGTGACCTGGAACGACGAGATGAACAGGTTCAAGGAGGACGAGCTTGCCGACAGCGGCGCCATGCTTTTGGGGCGCACGACCTATGAGATCTTTGCCGGCTCCTGGCCAACGGAAACCGGAGATTTTGCCGACCGGTTCAACGCGCTGCCGAAATATGTCGCCTCAAACAGCCTGAAGGCGCTCGACTGGAAGCCGGCCGAATTGCTGAAAGGGCCTCTGCCGGAAGCGGTCAGGACGCTGAAGCAAGGCAGCGGCGGCAACATCTACGTGCATGGCAGCCTCAGCGTCGCGCAGGAATTGCTGCGCCACGGCCTGGTCGACCGCGTCAGGCTGCTCAGCTATCCAGGCACCGTCGGCCAGGGCAAGCCGCTATTCCCAATCGGTGAGCCGGTGGCGCTCGACCTGATTTCCGCAAAGCCGTTTAGCAACGGCGTGGTGGCGCTAGAGTATGCGCCGATGACGGCTAAGTCATAAGACGGTTGGGCTCTCTCCTCTCAGGTGAAGGAAAGATGCACTTCACCCGACCTGCTTCCCCCGCCTCCCCTTGATGGCGGCGCTATTCCTCGCCTCAACCACCTTCTCAACCTGCCGCTTCAGCTCATCCTTGATATCGACCGTCTCGTTCATCAAAGCGTCGATCTTCAGGAAATCGAGGACGCGGTATCTCGACACTGCCGGGCGGACCAGGATGTCGGGGCGGCATTGTTTCAGCTTGTTGGCGGTGATCGACTGCATCATCAGTTGGGTGGCGCCGAACATCAGGTCGACGGAGGTCGGCTGTTTGCGGTCGGCCTCTTCCGGCGCGCCGACCACGTCGACGCCGATGATGATGTCGGCGTCGTTTTCGATCAGGTCGAACGGCACGGGGTTGTAAATGCCGCCGTCGATCAGCAGCCTGCCGTCGCGCGTCACCGGCCGGAACACGGCGGGGATGGCCGCCGAGGCCGCCAGCGCCGAGTGCAGGTCGCCGTCTTCGAAGACAGCCAGCTTGTGGCCGAAATAGTCGGTCGCCGTCACCTTCAGCGGGATTTGCAGCTCGGCGAAGGTCTCGGGAATGGCTTCGGGCAGAAAGGCTTTCAGGATGCGCTCGACGTTGAACTGGCTGACGCGGATGCCGCCCTGCATGGCTTCGGCGATGGTGCCCGGCCGCGCCCGCCACATGCGGCTCGCCACTTGGGCGCGGCGGCCGAGGATCGAGCGGGCATAGTCGTGGATGTCCTTGCCGGTCATGCCCGATGCCATGCCGGCGCCCATGATGGCACCGATCGACGAGCCGGCAATCGCCACCGGCTTGATGCCCAACTCGTCCAGCGCCTCGATGACATGAATATGCGCCAGCCCGCGCGCGCCACCGCCGCCGAAGGCTATACCGAAGCTAGGCGCCATGGTGCGCGGCTCCTGCCTCGTTTCTGGCCGGCGACGGAGACCGCCAATTGTTGAAGTTGGCGCCGCCCCTCACCTGCCTGCCGGCATCCTCTCCCCGTATAGTGACGGGGAGAAGGGTGCTGCCATCGCCGATTTCGCCAATCACAAACGTTGCAAGATGGGCGCCGAGATTGCGGCCAGCCCCCTTCTCCCCGTCACTATACGGGGAGAAGTGCCCGGCAGGGCGATGAGAGGCAGCGCCGGCGTTCGGAAAAGAGAAATGCGCGCCGGGGCTCATCCCTTGCCGGCCCCGGCCAGTTTCGGTCCGATGACCATGATGGTCGGCTCGGTCGACAGCAGCTTCTTCGCCGCCGCCTTGACCTGGTCGAGCGTCACCGCGTTGATGTAGCCGGCGCGGCGCTGCATGTAGTCGATGCCGAGATCGTCGAGCTGCAGTTCGACCAGTGTCGCGGCGATGGCGCTGGACGAGTCCAGATTGTTGATGGCGTAGGCGCCGATCATGTATTTCTTGGTGGCCGCCAGTTCCGCTTCGGTCGGGCCTTCTTCGGCCAGTCGCTTGACCACATCGCGGATGATGCCCAGCGTTTCGGACGCGCGGTCGGAGCGGGTGCCGGTGCTGACGATCAGCGCGCTGGCGTGGTCCTGGTTGATGAGCGAGGAGTTGACGCTGTAGGCCAGCCCGCGCTTCTCGCGCACCTCCTGGAACAGGCGCGAGGTGAAGGTGCCGCCGCCAAGAATCTCGTTCATCAGCACGGCGGGGAAGAAATCCGCCGCCTTGCGCTTCACGCCGGGAAAAGCGAGCTGCAGGGAGGTCTGCGGCAGGTCGTAGTCGACCTCGATATGCTGCGCCAGCTTCGGGTCGATATCGGCCACTGGCCTCAGCGCCTGGTTTTGCGGCAGGTCGCCGAACACCATGTCGAGCTTCTTCTTCAGCGTCTCCGCGTCGATGGCGCCGACAACGGCGACCCGCAGCCCGCCGCGCGCGAACACCGCTTTGTGCGAGGCATTGAGATCATCGCGCGTGATGGTGGCGATGCTTTCCTTGGTGCCCTGGTCGGAGCGGGAATAGGGATGATCGCCATAAAGCGCTCGCGCCCATTTGTTCTGCGCCACCGTGTCGGGATCGTTTTCGCCGGCGATGATGCCGGACAGGATCTGGGAGCGGATGCGGTCAATCGGCAGCTGGTCGAAGCGCGGCTCGTTGACCGCCAGCCGCAACAGGTCGAATGCCTGGTCGCGCTGCTCGGCCAGCATGCGCATCGAGCCGTAGATGCCGTCGCGGCTCTCGTCGAAGCTCATTTCGGCGCCGGCATCGTCGAGCTTGATCTGGAAGTCTTCACTGTCGAGCGGGCCGGCGCCTTCGTCGAACAGGCCGGTCATCAGATTGGCCAGCCCTTCCTTGCCGACCGGATCCTGCGTCGAGCCGCCGCCGAAGACGAAGCGGATGGCGACAACCGGCACGGAATAGTCCTCGACCAGCCAGGCGGTGATGCCCTTTGGCGAGGTGACGGACTGGATGTCCATGGCCCGCGCGGTGAGTGCCGGCAGGATGAGGAAGAGGATGGAGAGAAGTAAAGTGATCAGCGGGGCGATGGCGCGGCTCGGGGTGGTCGTTCCAAACGAACAATTGTCGAAGTCGGCGCCGCCCCTCATCGCCCTGCCGGGCACTTCTCCCCGTATAGTGACGGGGAGAAGGAGGCTGGCCGCAACCTCGGCGTCCGTCTTGCAACCATGGTGATTGGC
>NZ_RZQY01000940.1:0-1723 GCF_003998575.1 Mesorhizobium sp. M7A.F.Ca.CA.001.10.2.1
GCCAACGATCCGGCCCAGCGAAGGCCGCCCTGGCCTTGTCGATCGCCGCCAGCGTCACCGTGTCGGTGATGTCGAATCCTTTCGAATTGCGTCGCCCGACCCCAAAAATCTGGGAAGGCCGGGCAATCGCCGGATTGGCGGCCGGACCCTGGCTCTCGACCGTTTCGAGCGGATCGCGCGCAATGTCCTCCGGCTCGACGTCCTCGTCGGTCAGTTGGTGTACGAAGGAGGAATTGGCGCCATTCTCCAGCAACCGGCGGACCAGATAGGCCAGCAGATCGGAATGCGCACCGACCGGTGCATAGATGCGGCAGGGCGTGCCTTCGGACCGGCGCACCGTCTCGTGCAGCGCCTCGCCCATGCCGTGCAGGCGCTGGAACTCGAAGGAATCGCGATTGTCCGCCATCGCCAAGATGGCGGCGACGGTGTGGGCATTGTGGGTGGCGAATTGCGGATAGATGCGGTCGGTCATCGACAAAAGCTTCTTCGCGCAAGCCATGTAGGAAACGTCGGTGTTGGTCTTGCGGGTGAAGACTGGATAGCCTGACAGTCCGAGCGTCTGCGCGCGCTTGATCTCGGTGTCCCAATAGGCACCCTTGACCAGCCGCACCATGATGTTGCGGTCGTATTTCCTGGCCAGCGCATAGAGCCAATCGATGGCGAAGGCCGCGCGTGGCCCATACGCTTGCACCACCACGCCAAAGCCGTTCCAACCGGCGAGCTCCGGCTCGGCCAGCACCCGCTCGATGACGTCGAGCGACAGATCGAGGCGGTCGGCCTCCTCGGCATCGATGTTGAGGCCCATGCGCGAATGGCGCGCGGCCAGCGCCAGCGACAGGAGCCGGTCTGCCATCACAGGCAGCATCTCGTCTTTCTGCGCCACCTCGTAGCGCGGATGCAGCGCCGAAAGCTTGACCGAGATGCCGTGGTTCTGCCTGATGTCAGGACCGTTGGAGCCGGAATCGAGCGACGAAATCGCGTCGGCATAGGCCTTGTGATAGCGCAAGGCGTCGGCCTCGGTGCGGGCTGCCTCGCCCAGCATGTCGAAGGAGTAGAGATAGCCCTTCTGCGTCATCGGCCGGCCTCGCTTGACGGCTTCCGTGATGGTGCGGCCGAGCACGAACTGCTCGCCCATCTCGCGCATGGCGGCGGCCACCGCCTTGCGGATGACCGGCTCGCCGAGCCGCCGCACCATAGAACGCAGCGTGCCCTCGATGCCGCCCTCGCCCTCATCGAGGACGCGGCCGGTCAGCATCAGCGCCCAGGTCGAGGCATTGACGAAGATGGAGCTTGAACCGCCCGAATGCGCCGACCAGTCGTGCGGCGCGATCTTGTCGGCGATGAGGTCGTCCATCGTTTCGGTGTCAGGCACACGCAACAGCGCCTCGGCCAGGCACATCAGCGCCACGCCTTCCTTGGTGGAGAGACCATAGGCCGAGAGGAAGACTTCCATCAGCCGAGGATCCGACGAGCCGCGCACCGCCCGCACCAGATCGGCGGCCCGTGCCGAGATCGCCTTGCGGTCTTTCACTGAAAGGCCCGTCGTCTCGGCCAGTCGCTTCACGGCCTCGTCTTCGTCGGGCAGGTAGTTGGCGCGGATCTGCTGGCGGATGGCATCAAGCGCTGGCATGGCGGTCCCGTGGATCGAGCAAAGGGGATCGGGCCGGCGGTCACCGGGCCGAATGGCGCAAGCTAGCACAAGGGTGGATTTTCAGTCGGTCCG
>NZ_RZQY01000941.1:0-1714 GCF_003998575.1 Mesorhizobium sp. M7A.F.Ca.CA.001.10.2.1
CTCCAGTATAGCGAGGCAACGAGCCTCCGATGGCGCCAACATGTCAGGTGAAAGTGGCCGCATGCGTTAAGTGATGTTAAGTTTTGTTGCGCAATCGTGGTTTCATCTTGCCGTATGAGAAAGCCGTAGCGACGATCTGCCGTGGGACGTCTCGCGATCGGGGAACAGAACTGTTTCAATCCCGGCCAGAACAGTTCTAATGTCTGCGCTGGAGCAATGTGGGCGGTGTATGGGGAACACAAACGACGACGACGAGCGGAGTTTCTTCTCCGAAGCGCCGATGCGGCCTGCGGCGAAAGCCAAGGCGACGCTCGACGAAAAGCCGCATTACCTCGGTCACCGCGACCGACTGCGCGAGCGTTTTGCCCTGGCGGGTCCGGACGCCCTGCCCGATTACGAACTTCTGGAACTTCTGCTTTTTCGCCTGATCCCTCGTGCCGACACCAAACCGGCGGCCAAGGCGCTGCTGGCGCGCTTCGGCACGCTGGCCGAAGTGCTCGGGGCGCCGGTTGGCCTCTTGCAGGAAGTCAAGGGCATTGGCCCTGCGGTGGCGCTCGATCTCAAGATCGTCGCGGCAACCGCGCAGCGCATGGCGCGCGGAGAGGTGCAGGGTCGCGAAGTCCTCTCGTCCTGGACACAGCTTCTTGCCTATTGCCGGTCGGTCATGGCCTTCGAGGCGCGCGAGCAGTTCCGCATCCTGTTCCTCGACAAGAAGAACGCGCTGATCGCCGACGAGGTTCAGCAGACAGGCACCGTCGACCATACGCCCGTCTACCCGCGCGAGGTGGTCAGGCGCGCCCTCGAACTCTCGGCCACCGCCATCATCCTAGTCCACAATCACCCGTCGGGCGACCCCACACCCTCACGAGCCGATATCGAAATGACGAAGGAGATCATCGAGGCGGGCAAGCGGCTGGGCATCGCGGTGCACGACCACATCATCGTCGGGCGGAAGGGATATGCCAGCATGAAGGGCCTGTTGCTGATCTGACGGGCCGGGGGCATGCCAAGACCGTCCGATCAGGCCCGGGCGATCGAATGAAGGGCAGGAAATTCGCCTGCACAATCTTTTACCAAAAAATTTGAAAATTGTTCAATCTTGGAAAGAGGGCCCAAGGTCCGCTCTATCTCTGGATTAAACTTCCAATCGAGAGGAATTCTCTCTTGATTTTTAGAAGACAATTCCGTTGAGGCATCGCATTTTCGCTGCTACCGTTTTGAAACGCTTCAATTGGAACTCCGCCATTGCAACGCAAGCGCCCGACCATAGCGGATGTCGCACGAACCGCCGGTGTCTCCATCGGCACGGTTTCGAATTTCATCAATGGAACGGCAAGCCTGAAGGAAGGCACGCGCGACCGCATCGAGAAGGCGGTTGCCGCGCTGATGTATCGGCCGAGCTCCTTTGCGCGCTCACTGCCGGGCCGCGCGCCACACAGGCCAAAGAACCTCGATCACCTGCCAAGACTTCTGGTCGCCGGTAGGGTGAGTGTCGACTTCCTGTGCCGCGTCGACGTGCTGCCGCATCGCGACGACCGGATCACCGCCAGCCACATCGACAAGGCGCTGGGTGGCCCCGCAGCCAATCTCGCGGTTGCCGCCGCCGGCATCGGAGCACCCTACGCGCTGGACGTTGAGCTGGCGACAGCGGTCGGCCAGGATCCAGAGAGCGATTGGGCGCTCGGCGCGCTTTCGAAACTGAGTGTCCACGCCT
>NZ_RZQY01000942.1:0-1698 GCF_003998575.1 Mesorhizobium sp. M7A.F.Ca.CA.001.10.2.1
CAGCAATCCCGCGCCGGAACCGACCGTCGTCATGCCGGAAAAATTGTTCTTTCCGCTCAGCGTTTGCACGCCACCGGCAACGAATAGTTTGCCGCCCATATTATTGTTATCAACGTCGAGGTCGTTGATGCTGCCGGCGAACGTGTCGTTCGAATCCGTTAGCACCAGGGTACGCTTGCCCAGCTCGACCGTTCCGCTGCCACTCAGGCTACGAATACGGGCATCGTTGTAGGCGTCGGAGATTCCCCAATAGTCGCTGCCATTTCCATGTTCGGAGATATCGAACGTGCCGTCTGCAACGACTTTCGCTGACCGTTGGATGTTGCCGAGCCCCGCAAGCGAGAGATAGGCATCCTGAGCAATATTCGTCTCGCCGGTGTAGGTGTTGACATTCGTCATCCGGACCACCGTCTTTGTATCAAGCGTCAGCGATCCGGAGCCGGAGACGACACCCGCTATGCCGAACCCGCCCTCATTCCCCATGCTCGTCGTTATCCTGCTCAGACCGGTCCCTTCGGGTGCGGATGAATCGGTAGAGAAGTTGCTGGCAGTGACGAAATGTGACGTATAAGCGGTATACTTCTTCTCCAGATCGAAAATGACCGATCTGTTTTTGAAGAAGTCAAGACCGGCAACAAAACTGGTCTGGTCATTGGGTTGTTCCGTCGTGCCGCTGGTGTAGGTGAAGTCGATATTGTCCAGCCTTACCGGATCGCCATCCGTTCCTGCGATTGTAACGCTCGGGATGTTGCCCGATGCGCTTACGATCTCGCGTTGCTCATTTCTCCGAACATTTTTAAGTTTGACGCCCGCATCCTGAAATTGCTTCAGCATCGCATCACTGATCTCCAGACTGCCACCGCCCGGTGTGCCGGTGTCGAGCAATACCGCGGTCTTGTTGGGGTCGGTGATTGGTGGGGCTCCATCCTTAACCGTGTACTGCAGATTGTAGCTGCCTTCGTATTCGGTCGAGGCATTGGCGCCAGAGCCAGGAAAATTCTGATAAGAATCCTGATCTTTTTCCTCGGGTTCTCCCCATGGCATGGCATTAGTATATTGGGCCCGGAGGCTTGGATTGAGGTTGACAATCGTGCAGGGGGAACAGCCAGGCGTTTGGTCGCTCTCGGAATCCGGATTCACATTGGCGGAGACCACGTAGCCAGACCTGGTGACACTGCCCATCATGCCCCAGACACTTGTCTTGCCAAGAAAATCGCCGGCCCCGAATGTACCTGCGAAATCGCCGCCTTCGTCTGCCATCTTGCCAGCGGTCATTTTCGCCCGCTGCTCCTTATCGGCGTGATAAGGTTCTTGGAGATCCTGACCATACATATCTTTAAGTCCATCCGTCACGGATCCCGGCGTGCACTTAAGATTGTTGTCCTTGCAATACGCATGGGTATAGACAAAATCGAGAATGCGAGCAGCCCGGTATTTCTTATCGCTTACAGACGGCCCGTCGATTGTTATCTTTTGATCTGGATCGACATATGTAAATTTATCAATTTCCCCGTTCTGAAGCTTATTACCATACGTTCCGTCCCCGTACGTATATACGTAAGGCGTGTCGGCAATCGGGCGGACCCCGGTCACCTCTGACCCGATCTGCGTGTTGAGCTGGTCCGAGCCCGTGTCGAATACGTATCGCTGCGCGTTGCCATTGTTGATCTTGGCCCAGATGCCCAGGCGGTCATGGCC
>NZ_RZQY01000943.1:0-1698 GCF_003998575.1 Mesorhizobium sp. M7A.F.Ca.CA.001.10.2.1
CCGTACATATGGGTTCATCCGACGCGCGGGAGGCGGCGAAGATCCGCCCGAACTATCTTTCCACCGAGGGAGACCGCAGCGTGGCCGTCGCGTCGTTGCGCCATGTCCGCAGCCTGATGAAGGCCCGGGCGGTGGCGCGCTTTGCGCCGGAAGAGATGCTGCCCGGCACGCAGTATAACAGCGATGAAGAGCTCATCCGCAAGGCCGGCGATATAGGCACGACGATCTTCCACCCCGTCGGCACCTGCAAGATGGGTTCGGATACGATGGCGGTGGTCGACGACGGCCTGCGTGTTCACGGGCTTGGCGGGCTGCGCGTGGTCGATGCCTCGATCATGCCGACAATCGTCTCAGGCAACACCAACTCGCCGGTCGTCATGATCGCGGAAAAGGCAGCCGAGATGATCCTGCAAGAGGCCCGCTGACCGCCATCGGCTTCAAGCCGCGGCAACACCGCGCGATCGCCGTCTCTCGGCCGCCGCGAGCAGATCGACGAAGGTGCGCACCTTGGCGGGCCGGAACCGGGCCGGCGGAAAGACCGCGTGGATGCCGCCTGACGGCAGGCTCCAGTCGGCAAACACCGGCACCAGCCGCCCCTCGGCGATATCGTCGCTGACGCTATAATCCGGAAAGACGCCGAGCCCGATGCCGACGAGCACGCAAGCCAGGGCGGCGGGGCTCTTGTCGCACATGATGACCGGATTGAGTTCGGTCAGCACCGTCTCAGTGTCCCTGGAAAACAGCCATTGGCCGATGCCTCGCAACTGGGTGTTGCCGACCCAGGCCAGCGATCTTGCCTGGCGCGGCGTCACGTCGGGCGGCAGGCTCGCCGCGAAGCCAGGGCTCGCCACCACGATCTGCCGGATCGTCCCCAGGCGCCGCGCCTGGTTCGAGGAATCGGTGAGCCAGCCGACGCGGATGCCGAGATCGATCTGCTCGTCCACCAGATTGCTGACGGCGTCGTCGAAGATCGCCTCGACGCGCATATGCGGGTAGGTTCTGAGATAGGCGGCCATGACCGGAGCCACGATCTTGGTGCCGTAGTCGAGTGGCGCCGTCAGCCTCAGCGTTCCGCTCGGTTCGACGGCTCCGCGCGAGATTTCGCCATAGGCCGCCTCCGCTTCGCGCAGGATGATCATCGCGCGGTCATAGAAGAGGCGGCCCTCTTCGGTCGGCGTGACACGCCGGGTCGTGCGCTGCAGCAGCGTTGCGCCCAGCTCCTCTTCGAGCTTGCCGATCTGATGGCTGACCACGGCCTTGGCGACGCCAAGCCGGTCGGCCGCGGCGGTGAATGAGCCGGTTTCCATGACCGTGGTGAAGTAGGCGAGCCGATTGAGGTTCAGAAGTTCGGCCAAGCTGGCTGCCCTTTGTATGATCAGATCAGACAGTTTGTATAATTGGGCGCCATTTATCGCAAGGCTGCCGTCTGCCACATATGAGCGACGGCCTCGACGAGTCCGGTGGCCGGGCAGGAATGGCAGCGACTATGAGCAATTCAGAAGTGACCTATCTTTTCGATCCGCTCTGCGGCTGGTGCTATGGCGCCACTCCGATGCTCGACCGGTTGTCGGCCGCCGGCCTGAACGTCGAACTGCTGCCGACCGGCCTGTTTTCCGGCGCCGGCGCGCGTCCGATGGATGAAGGCTTTGCGGCGCATGCCTGGGCGAACGACCAGCGCATCGAGCGCCTGACCGGACA
>NZ_RZQY01000944.1:0-1688 GCF_003998575.1 Mesorhizobium sp. M7A.F.Ca.CA.001.10.2.1
GCCTGGTGGAGCGGCCACGGCGCAGGCGCTGATCGCCTCCGAACGCACCCATGCGGTTGCCTTCACCGGCTCGGTCGCCGCCGGCAAGGCGGTGGCGGTGGCCTGCGCCGAACGCATGAAACCTTGAGTCATCGAGGCCGGCGGCAGCGATCCGCTGATCATAAGCGAGCATGCCCCGCTTGAGATCGCGGCGGCCGGCAGCGTCACCGCGGCCTTCCATCTCACCGGCCAGGTCTGCACCTCCGCCGAGCGTTTCTTCGTCGTCGATGCCGTTCATGACCGCTTCGTCGCGCTGTTCGCCGAAAGGACCCGGGCGCTGCGCATCGGCAACGGCATGGACAAGACCGAGATCGGCCCGCTGGTCAGCGAGGCCGCTCGCACCAAGGTCATGCGGCTGGTCGACGATGCCATCGCCCACGGCGCCGAGGCGGTCACCGGCGGACGCATCCCTCCGGCACACAACACGGGCTGGTTCTACGAGCCGACGATCCTGACCGGCGTCACCCCGGACATGGCAATCGTGCGCGAAGAATGCTTTGGACCGGTCGCCGCCATCTGCCGGGTCAGGGATTTCGACGAGGCGATCCGGCTTGCCAATGACAGCCCGTTCGGGCTCGGCGCCTCTGTCTTCACCACCGATCTGGCCGAAGCCCACGAGGCGGCTGAACGGCTCGAAGCCGGAATGGTCTGGGTCAACAACCCGCTGATCGACAATGATGCCCTGCCCTTCGGCGGCTGGAAGGCCTCGGGCCTCGGCCGCGAGCTCGGACGCCAGGGGCTCGACGCCTTCCGCCGCTCCAAAATGGTGATCATCGACCACAAGCCTGCAATCCAGGAATGGTGGTATCCGTACCCCGACAGCTGGTTCCGCGAGACCGGTGGCCGCAAGCACGTCTGAGTGTTTCGAACCTCGCCAGCTCCGGATAGCCAGCTCGGTGGCTATCCTGGGATAGCCAGTCCATGGCCGGGAAAAAGCGATGCCGCCGGGCGAAACCCGGCGGCATCTTTCTTCGATTGGCTACTGCCGTTTCAACGGCAAGTCGTTACGGCGTCGTTTCTGCTTCCATCGCGGCGGCCGTCTGGTCGATCTTGTCGGCAAGGACGCCCTGAGCCCAGGACGTGACCGCAGCGTCGACCGGCTTGTTGGCCATATCCGCCAGTGCCGCGTCGAGCGATGCATCATCGGTGCCGACCTCTGCCGCGGCAGCCGCCTCATTGGCGGCGGTGACCTCTGCCTCCTGGGCAGTGATTTCGGCCTCCAGATCCGTTATCCTCCCAGGCAAGGCCGCCTGATCTTCGGGCGTCATGGCCGCAATCTGCTCGGGCGTCAGCGACGTCAGCGCGGTCAACTGAGAATTCAGCGCATCCAGCTTCTCCTGGGCCGCTTCAGCGGCGGCCTGAGCAACCTTGGCTTTGGCGGACTGCGTCACGAAGGCCTGGATGGCAGCGAACTTCTTGCTCTTCGAGTTCATATAGGCGTTGATGTTGCGCTGAAGCGAGTTCAGCCGACCGAGCTTGGCGTGGATGTTCTTCTCCTTGGGAACCGACGAGACCTTTGTGGTCTTGTCGACCGTGGTGTCGTCCGTTTTGGCCTTTGCCACCTGCCCCCGAGCCGACGAAGACTTGCCGTGCGAACCGCCGCTCTTGCCATTGCTATTGCCGCCGTTACCGCCGGCATTGCCCCCGCC
>NZ_RZQY01000945.1:0-1688 GCF_003998575.1 Mesorhizobium sp. M7A.F.Ca.CA.001.10.2.1
GAGTAGGGCAGTGCGGCCCTCAGTTTTTCGACGATGCGGCCGTCGCCGACCAGGGGACGGCCGGACAGGCGGCGGACTTTCGCCCGCACCAGCGCCAGCGAGACCTGGCCCGCCAGCAGCTCGTCATAGGCCAGGCGCCGCCAGGCAGCGCCATCGATGGAGACATCGATCGGGTCGGCCGGATTGTGGATGCGGGCGAGCGCATCGGCAAAGGCCGCAAAGGTGTGCCGGCGCATGAAGGCGCCGTCCTGCCATTCGGGAAATTCAGGCACACGCGCCAGCGCCTGGCCGATCGCCCGGCGCAGCACCTTGCCCGAGAGCCCGGCTGTCAGGGGATAGACCGGTTCGACCAGCGGCAGGTTTTCCGCCTCGCTGGCCAGCGCAATATGGTCGGGGTGGACCATGCTCGGGCGGCCATTGAACCATTCCATGCGGCCCGAGACCACGACATGCTCGCCCTCGGGCATCGCCTTTTCGAGATAGGAAGCGTGAGCATGGAAGAAGGTCAGCGCGATCTCGCCGGTGTCGTCATGGGCGAAGACGCGGTAAGGCACCGACCTGTTGCCGCGCGGCGGCGGCTGGTGGCGGTCGATGCGCACCTCCAGCGTCACGATTTGGCCTTCCGCGGATCCTGCGATGCCCGGGCGGCTGCGCCGGTCGATGACGGTGTGCGGCAGCACGAACAGAAGGTCGCCCGCGCGGGCGGGGCGGTCACCCAGATCGGCCGGGACAACCTTCTCGATCAGCGCGCCGACTTTCGGTCCGACGCCTGCAAGCGACGTGATCGGTACAAACAAGGGATCGAGGATGGTCGGGCGCATGATGTCAGCTTATGTTGCGATGGCGGCAGCGCAAGGCTGACAGCCCCTTCTATCCACGCTATATGCGCCGCAGCAAGCAAGGATGCGGCACGATGACCGGAACGACGAGATCAAGCGAGGGGCTCGACGTCCGCCGCCGCAAGCTTCTGTTTCGCTCCTGGCATCGCGGCATGCGCGAGATGGACCTGATCCTCGGCACTTTCGCCGACGCTGAGATCGGCGCCTTGACGGCCGAGGAAATCGACCAATATGAGAGGCTCCTCGACATTCCCGATACCGAATTCCTGCCCATGGTCACCGGCGAACGCCCGGTGCCGGCCGATATCGATTGTGCCGTCCTGCAAAAGATCCTGGCTTTCCGCCATTCTCTGACATTCTGAACACAAGCAATTCCAGGAAAAGTGCAAAGCGCTTCCCCTAGTGAATTGCGATAAAACAAGACCGTGATTTCATGAGCCTCATTCCCACCATCGGTTTGCCGAAAGACCGCGCCGGCCAGTTCATCGTCGACGGCGTCGCTGATGGCTATGAAGCCTTTGCGCTGGTGCAGGCGGCACTCGAGATCGCGCCCGACAAGCCGGTTCTGTTCGTCGCGCGCGACGGTCAGCGCCTGCCGGCGATCGTTGAGGCGCTGTCTTTCGCTGCCCCCGGCCTGCCGGTGCTGCAACTGCCGGCGTGGGATTGTCTGCCCTACGACCGCGTCTCGCCCGGTTCGGATGCTGCCGCCAAGCGCCTCGATGCGCTGACCGCCATGATCGCTCTGGCGAAGAAGCCGCACCGCGCCGTCATCCTCACCACCGCCAATGCGCTGCTGCAGCGCATTGGCGGTGGTGAGGATGACGGCGCGGTGCGGCTTCTTCGCCAGAG
>NZ_RZQY01000946.1:0-1686 GCF_003998575.1 Mesorhizobium sp. M7A.F.Ca.CA.001.10.2.1
GCGTCTCGGCGATCGGTGTTTCGTCGGCCGGTGCGCCGACGGAATCGGCGCGCGGCGACACGGCGCCGACGCGCGTCGGGTTGCCGCCCCAGGGGATATCCCGCTCCGGCCAGTGGATCTGGTAGAGGTCGATATAGTCGGTGCCGAGCTTGGCCAGCGACTTGTCGATGGCGTCAAAGATGTCGGCGCGCACCAGTTGCGACGGCCTGTCGCCGCGAAACCAGCTGTTGGCCGTGCGGCCGACGACCTTCGAGGCCAGGATCACCTTGTCGCGGTTGCCCTTGGCTTTCATCCAGTTGCCGATGATCTTTTCGGTCCGTCCCTGCGTCTCCGCCTTGGGCGGGATCGGATAGAGCTCAGCGGTGTCAATGAAATTGACGCCACGCGAGAAAGCCAGGTCCATCTGGGCGTGGCCTTCGGCCTCGGTGTTCTGCTGGCCCCAGGTCATGGAGCCCAGGCAGATCTGGGTCACAAGAAGATCGGTCCGACCGAGACGGCGTTTGTGCATGAAATTCGGCTCCGGAGGAAGGCTGGCGCGACTGCGCGGAGGAAGCCGCATCTATAGGCAAAGCAGAGCCGCTCTCCAAGCCTCGCCAGACCGACTTTTGCGTGAACCAGCCGGGTTAGCGGCGAGCACCGGCTAGTGCACGGCGCTTGGCCTCGTCGATCAGCATGTTGGCCACTTGCATGCGGATCATGGCGCGCTGGCGCAAATGCGGGGCGACACGGTCGGGATGGTTGGCAAAGGCAAAGCGGCGGCGCATGCGGCTGAAGTCGGCGACCTGCCTGGGCTGATCGAGGCCAAGTTCGACGGCGATGGCTTCGGGATCGATCGGCGGCAGCTTTTCCTCGGGCTTTGGCTCTTCGCCGGCGAGAGCCAGCTTGGCATGATCGAGCAAGGCGGCGAATTCCGTCGCCAGATCCGCGCCCGCCTCGCGATATTCGGCAGCGGAAACCTTGATGCGGCCGGAATGGAGTTCATCGGCCACCGAAAGATAGTCAAACGGGATGGATGGACGAGCGCCGGCCTCTTCGCCCTCGCCATTCTTGTCGGGGGCGATGAAGAGGTCGTCGAGCAACGAAGCGAAATCCCGCTTGGCGCCAGTAGCGATGTCAGCCTCCCCCTCGCCCGACCATTCGGGTACCGAAGCATAGAACCGGCTCGTTAAAAATGCATGCCACCGATCTTAACGAATTTAGCCGTCGCCTGCACCGCTTGACCCACCGCAACCCCAAGAAACAAAAATTCAGACTGTATTTTTTTGCAGTCCGGAATTCGCCAGGTGTGGCGAGGAAAAACCGGCCATGTAGCCAGCGTTCGAGGCTACGATACGCACCGGCCGAAAGTTTCGCCCGTTAGAGAAAATGTCGAAAAATTCGCCAAGACATGGCAGGTATGCAAATGCTGCACTGCACAATTGTCACGATTCACCTATATTGGCGGATGTGGAGGACCAATTTGGGGCTTGAATCATGGGTTTCTTCACTGAAATGTTCGCCCGGCCGCGGCCGCAGGAGCATCTGAGATACCGCTCGGCGCTCGCGCTGCTTCATTCGATGAGCAATGCCGACCGTGCCGACATCGGTATCAAGCCGGCCGACTTCCCCCGCATCGCCCGCGAAATGTCCGTTCGCTAGGTACTTCCGGTGATGTCCCGGATCGATCCGGGACATCACCGGAAGTAC
>NZ_RZQY01000947.1:0-1680 GCF_003998575.1 Mesorhizobium sp. M7A.F.Ca.CA.001.10.2.1
CGGCATCACCCGCGAGCTTCTGTCGGCAGCCGCCGGCAGCGATGTTCCGTTGCTGCCCGGCGCCATCACGCCCGGCGAGATCATGGCTGCACGGGAAGCCGGCTTGCGCTTCCTGAAATTCTTCCCGGCCGAGCAGTCGGGCGGCATCGCTTCGCTGAAAGCCTTTGCCTCGCCGCTCGCCGATGTGAAATTCTGCCCGACCGGCGGCATCTCGGCCAAGAACGCGGCCGACTATCTCAGCCTGCCCAACGTGGTCTGCGTCGGCGGCTCCTGGGTGGCGCCCGACGACCTCGTCAAAGCCGGCAAGTGGGACGAGATCGAAGCCCTGGCGCGCGCCGCGAGCAAGCTTGCGAAATAAGGCCTCGGCCACGGGATGAAGAAACCCGGCCGACTCGCGTCGACCGGGTTTGCCAAATCGGCTCCGAAGCTGATCAGCTGCAGACCCGGACCTTTTCAACCACCCTGTGGTGATGCTTCCAGCTTGTGACCACCTTGGTCCGGCAGTGCTTCTTCATGTGCATATGGTCATGAGTTTTGACGACAATGGTCTCGGCCTGCGTAGGGGCGATAGCCGCCGAAGCGGTTGCCAATGCGATGACCGATGCCAATAGGATGTTCTTCATGGATCTCCCCGGGTTTGAACGAACCTATGTTAACCCAGGGAATAGGCCGACCGTTCCGGCTTCACGAGAAGTTCAGCCGAGCGTGACCGTGCAGGCTGGCCCGGTTCGCTGAACAGCAAAAAGCCGCGCTGGTTGCCCGGCGCGGCTTTGCCGATTGATCTGCCGTCATTTGGTCTGGAAGCGGGCTACCGACATGAACTTGACGGCGTTGCCGGTGAAGCGGTTGGCATCGGCCACCTGGCTGCTCGGCTGGAAGCCGGCCGTGTAGACCTCGCTCGGCGCCGTGTGCACGATGCTGTAGGCGTAGCCCGGCGCCGTCGTCGCGCTTGAAACGGTGGCGACATGGTCGCCGCTGGTCAATGCCCAGCGGGCGGCCTGCGGTGCGGCTGCAACCACCATGGCCTTGGGGCCCGGCTTCAGGTCGCGGGCGGTGGCTCTCGATTCCTTGCGGGTCGTCTTGACGCCGGCGCCGATCGCGGCGGCCGGATCGGAACCGACTGGGCGGGCAACGACGGCATCGCGCGGCGATGCGGCGTTGGTGCCTGGATCGTTGAACGCCGAACGCGGCTCGGATCCGGACAAGGAAGCAAGCTGGTAATCGGCCGCACCGACCTGGGCATTGGCCTCGTCGAGCACGGCCTTGACCGCATCCGGCCTGGCCATCTCGGGCCGCGCCGTCGGCAGCACCGAGAACGCATCGGTCGCCGTCTTGCTTTGATCAGCCGTCTCGGCCAGCGCCATCAGCACATCCTTGCTGGGCGCCGCAGCCAAAGCGGCCGGCAGCGAATTGTCGGGACGCCATGTCGGCAACGGTATGTTGTTGACCGCGACCTGGGCCGGATTAGCCGAAGCCGTTGCATCGGCCACGCCGAAAGGAACGCTCGCCGGCGCATGCGCGGTCGCCACGGCCTGCTCGGTGGTGGCTGTCGCCTCCGCCATCGCAAAAGGAACATGCTCAGGCTGCTGAGCGCCGAGATCGGCTTTTGGCCGCGGTGCGAAATCCGGCAGCGGAACGCTTCGGGCCGGCAATGCGGCGATGATCGTCTCCGGCGTGTCC
>NZ_RZQY01000948.1:0-1679 GCF_003998575.1 Mesorhizobium sp. M7A.F.Ca.CA.001.10.2.1
CCCGATGTCCGCGCGCCGGTCTATTCGCACCTGACTTATGACGTCATTCCTGGCGAGTTCGTCACCATCGACCGGCCCGACATATTGATCTTCGAAGGCATCAATGTCCTGCAGCCCGGCAAGCTGCCGCAGGACGGCAAGATCGTCCCTTTCCTGTCGGACTTCTTCGACTTCGCCATCTACATCGATGCCGACGAGAAGCTGATCCACAACTGGTACATTTCCCGCTTCATGCGGCTGCGTGAGACCGCCTTCCGCAACCCGGACTCCTTCTTTCACCGCTATTCGCAGCTGTCGGAGAGTTCGGCGCGCGCCATCGCCGAAGGCCTGTGGACCAACATCAATTTGAAGAATCTGCGCGAGAACATCCTGCCGACGCGGGCCCGCGCCGACTTGATCCTGCGCAAAGGCGCCGACCACCTGATCGAGGAAGTGGCGCTCAGGAAGCTGTGACGGCCGGCTCCGTCACCCGCCGCAGCGTCAGATTGATCCGCCCGCCGTTTTTCAGCAGCGCCGAGGTCGAGGGATAGATCCGATCGACGCCGTGAAAGCACAGCCGCCCCTCGCCGCCGAGCACCACGACGTCACCGCTTTGCAGCCTGAACGACTTGGTGGCGCCATCACGCGTGGTCTGGCCGACTCGGAACAGGCAGTCGTCGCCGAGCGAGACGGAGACGACCGACGCCGAAAGATCGGTCTCGTCGCGGTCCTGATGCAGGCCCATTTTTGCGTCCGGCGTGTAGAAATTGATGAGGCATGCTTCCGGCGGGTGCGAATAGCCCGAGACCTCGCGCCACAGGTCGAGCAGCGCATCCGGAATTGGCGGCCAAGGCGCCCCGGTTACCGGATGCGCCGGCTGGTAACGATAGCCGTGCTCCTTGTCGGTGACCCAGCCGAGCGGCCCGCAATTGGTCATACGCACGCTCATCTCCTTGCCGGTGCGCGGCATGGCCGGCACGAACAGCGGCGCCTGCTGCACGATCCGTCCCACCTCGTCGACCATCTCTTCCTGCGCGCTGCGCGACAGGTAGGCCGGCATGTGGCGGACGCCTTTGGGCAGGACGAGCACGGATTCGATTACCTCTTGGATGGTTCGGAACCGTAAAATGTCACGTTCAAATGAAAACGGCGACCCGAAAGCCGCCGCTCTTGTCGAATTGGCAGCCGCCGATCAGGCGAGGTCGGGAATGCGCAGCACCTGGCCCGGATAGATCTTGTCGGGATGGGTCAGCATCGGCTTGTTGGCCTCGAATATGACCGTGTTCTTGACGCCTTGGCCCTTGCCGTAGCTTTTCTCGGCGATCTTCCAGAGATTGTCGCCCTTCTTCACCGTGTAGAAGGTGGGCTCCTTGGCGGGGGCGGCGGCCGTGCCAGGTGCTGGCGCGACCTGCAATTCGTCCGCCTGCACTTTGGAGACGCCGAGCGTGTTGCCGACGGCGATGACCGCCTTCTCGAAGATCGACTGGTCCTTGACCACACCCTTCAGCACCGCCGTGTCGCCCGTGACGACGACCTCGACGCCATCGGTGCCGAGCTTGTGCGAATCGAGCTCCTTCTTGAGTGTGTCGGCCGTGGGTGCGGCTTCGTCGTCACCGCCGATGCCCAGTTTCTTGCCGACGCTCTTGACGAAATCGAACATGCCCATCCTTGGTCTCCCTTGCTAATGGCAATGGTTGAAC
>NZ_RZQY01000949.1:0-1677 GCF_003998575.1 Mesorhizobium sp. M7A.F.Ca.CA.001.10.2.1
ATGCAGGAGGAAGGCCTGCCGCCGAAGGAGGCGACGCGCAAGTCGATGCACGAAATCACCGGAGCGCTGATCGGCATCGCCACCGTGCTTTCGGCCGTGTTCGTGCCGATGGCTTTCTTCGGCGGCTCGACCGGCATCATCTACCGGCAATTCTCGGTGACCATCGTCTCGGCGATGGTGTTGTCCGTGCTGGTCGCCCTTGTGCTGACGCCCGCACTTTGCGCCACGATCCTGCGACCGCCCAAGGACCATGCGACGCAAACGGGCCCGTTCGGCTGGTTCAACCGGGTCTTCGATCGCGGCACGCTTGCCTATCGCGACGGCTCGCACGGCATTATCAACCGGTCCTGGCGCTTCCTCGCCGTCTTCCTGGCCATCGTCGTTGCCGTGGGCTGGATGTTTGCCCGGCTGCCAAGTTCGTTCCTGCCGGAAGAAGACCAAGGCATCCTGATCACCAGCGTGTCGCTGCCGGTCGGCGCGACGCAGGATCGCACGGAGCGGGTGCTGGCAGAGGTGACCGACCATTATCTCAATCAGGAGAAGGACGTCGTCGACGGGGTGTTCACCGCTTCCGGCTTCGGCTTCGGCGGCGCAGGGCAGAATGTCGGCATTGCTTTCGTGCGGCTGAAGGACTTCGACCTGCGGAAATCGCCGGCTTCTGCCGCGCAGGCAATCGCCGGCCGGGCGATGGGCGCGTTTTCGAAGATCAGGGATGCGCAGGTCTTCGCGCTTGCGCCTCCCGCCATCCAGGGCTTCGGCAACACCAACGGCTTCGATTTCTACCTGCAGGATGTCAACGGCGCGGGCCATGACGCGCTGATCCAGACGCGCAACCAGCTTCTGAACCTGGCCGGGCAGAACAAGCTGCTCGCCAACACGAGGCCCAACGGGCAGGAAGACCAGCCGCAATTCTCGGTCGACATCGATCAGGAAAAAGCCAGCGCGCTGGGCGTCAGCCTGGCCGACATCAACAACACGCTTTCGACCGCCTGGGGCAGCGATTACGTCAACGACTTCATCGATCGCGGGCGGGTGAAACCGGTCTATCTGCAGTCGGACCCGAACTTCCGCATGCAGCCGGAAGATCTGGACAAATGGCAGGTCCGCAACGCCAGCGGGGCGATGGTGCCGTTCTCGGCCTTTGCTTCCAGCCATTGGACATTCGGTTCGCCCAGGCTCGAACGCTACAATGGATCGGCGGCTGTCGAGATCCAGGGCGCGGCGGCCACGGGCATCAGCTCGGGTGCCGCCATGGACGAGATCGACAAGCTGGTGGCGCAGCTGCCGGCCGGCTATTCCCACGAATGGACAGGGCTGTCGCACCAGGAGAAGCTTTCCGGCAACCAGGCGCTGTCGCTCTATGCGATCTCGGCCCTTGTGGTGTTCCTTTGCCTGGCAGCACTCTATGAGAGCTGGTCGATCCCGTTCGCGGTCATGCTGTCGGTGCCGATCGGCATCTTCGGCGCGCTGCTGGCGGCAAGCCTGTTCGGCCAGTCCAACGACGTCTATTTCAAGGTCGGCCTGCTGACCACGATCGGTCTCGCGGCCAAGAATGCCATCCTCATCGTCGAGTTCGCCATCGAGCGGCAGACCGCCGGGATGGGGCTCGTCGAGGCGACGCTGGAGGCAGCACGACAGCGGCTGCGGCCGATCCTGATGACGTCGCTGGCCTTCATC
>NZ_RZQY01000094.1:0-13730 GCF_003998575.1 Mesorhizobium sp. M7A.F.Ca.CA.001.10.2.1
GCTGAAGGATATGCTGCCATGAAGGCGCTGACCTTCACCCTGGTTGCCGAGCCGCCGGAGCGCCTTGACCTATCGCCGCTGACGCCGGAGCGGCTGGCCGGGATCGAAAGGCGCGACGTCGAAAGAATCCAGATCGGCATGTCGAAACACGGATCGAAGGTGGGCGACATTTTTCGCGTCGCCGGCAGCGATCCGACAAACATCGTGTTCGAAGGCGGAAGCACGCGCCTTGACCTTGTGGCGCAAGGCATGCGGGGTGGGTCGGTTCGCCTCGTTGGCAATGCGGGCGCCCAGGCCGGGCGCGCCATGCGCGGTGGGGAGCTCACGATCGAAGGCAATGCGGGTCCATACGCCGGCTCCGGCATGCGTGGCGGCAGGCTTGAGATAACAGGCAATGCCGGCGACCACCTCGGTGCGCCGCTCGTCGGGGAACTGGCCGGCATGAACGGCGGTGTGTTGATCGTCAGGGGCAAGGCGGGCGCCTTCGCTGCGGACCGCATGCGGCGCGGCCTGATCGCGGTGCTGAAAGGCTCCGGCGACCACGCCGGCAGCCGCATGATCGCCGGCACCTTGGTGGTGGCCGGTGGCACCGGCGAGATGCCCGGCTATCTGATGCGTCGCGGTTCGATCCTTCTCGATCGCACGCCGGCACGCATGTCGCCGAGCTTCGTCGAATGTGGCGCACCCGAGAGCGTTTTCGCCGCCATCATCGATCGTCATCTGATCGCCGAGGGCATTTTGAAACGGCCGCTTCTGGGGAGCGCACCGCGCAAATATGGCGGGGATAACGCAGTGCTCGGAATGGGCGAGGTTCTTTTTCCGCGCTGAGATCCGTCGACACAGGAACCATAGGATGGCAGGACGCAAGTGCTTGCCGCTGGGTGGCAGTGGTGGCGCCGACCGTCATCCGACCCGCAACGTGGAGAACACATGAAAATCATCTCTCAAACGAAAGCCCATGGCGGCGTGCAGGGCGTCTATTCCCATTTGTCGACGAGTTGCCGTTGCGACATGACTTTTGCCGTTTTCAAACCTCCGCAGGCGCGGGAGGCGCCTTGTCCCGTTGTGTGGTATCTCTCAGGCCTGACGTGCACCCACGCCAATGTAATGGACAAGGGCGAGTACAGGCGCATGGCCGCCGAGCTTGGCCTGATCGTCGTCTGTCCCGACACCAGCCCGCGCGGCGCCGACATTCCGGATGAAAAAGACAACTGGCAGTTCGGCTCCGGCGCCGGCTTCTATCTCGATGCGACGCAAGAGCCTTATGCGAAGAACTATCGCATGTATTCCTATGTCACCGAGGAGTTGCCGGCTCTCATCGCGGCTGAATTTCCAGCCGATATGGCGCGCCAGGCAATCTTTGGCCATTCGATGGGCGGGCATGGCGCGCTGACGATTGCCTTGAAGAATCCGCAACGTTTCAAGAGCTGCTCGGCGTTCGCCCCGATCGCCCAGCCAAGCACCGCCGGCTGGTCGAGACCGGCTTTTGAGAAATATCTCGGGAAGGATGAGGCTTCGTGGCGAACCTGCGACGCGACGTCGCTCATCGACGACGGATACCGTTTCCCCGAATTCTTGGTCGATCAGGGAACGTCGGACGGATTTCTTGACGACGGGCTGAGGCCTTGGCTGCTTGAAGCGGCCTGCGCCAAAGCAGGTATTCCGCTAAAGCTGCGGATGCAGGATGGATACGATCACTCGTATCTTTTCATCTCCAGCTTCATGGACGACCATCTGAGATGGCATGCTGAGAGGCTTTGATCTGGGCAGGCCGAAGGCATGGCCAGATGCAAACAACTCATTGAATTCGACGCCTTACACCGAGGGGCTGAAAGCACTGGGCAGCCCCGACGAGATCCCGGGTCCGCCGTGCGGTTGACCGGGATAAACGCCTGACGGCATCCAGTATTTCGAGGTGCGGCAGGTGAGGGGCGCAAGCTGCTGTTCGTCCGCATCGGCCAGGACGAACCGTTGTTTGACGAGCAGACGTTGCGGGTGTCGCCGGCTGGCTAAGAGCCAAAGGTAAGAGCCAAATCAGACTGAGCAGATGGCTGGACGAGTCGCAATTGCGTTAAACAATTAGCCGACTAACTAACTCCGCCAAAGTGATTTATGACCTGCGGCGTTCAAAATTATATCGAGATATCGGGCCTTATCCTCGCGACTTTCCATATTGAACGATTCAATTGCTTCCCTTTGAGCTATCTTGAGCGCAGGGCCGACTGCTCTTTCTACCAAGGTGGTGGCAGAAAAAACTAAGTAACAATTAATCCCTACATTGGACAGCGTGTCTTTTGCATGTTGAAAGGTTACGCTAGCTAAAGCGGCATTCTTAATTTCAGCGGATCCCGCGTGATCAGAGTTAGTAAAGTCTATGGTCTCAGTCGCATGATATCTAGAGTTCTTCAGCATGAAGTCGATATGAAGCTTCCCAGATGGGCCAACCGGAAGATTGGCCACAACACGATGCCTATCGATATCGTGAATATCTCCACTAAAGACGTCGTATTCCTTGAATATCTTGCGAAGGTCTTTGGATAGTTTGCTGCCGGCTTTCTTCTTGGCCGATTGCCCTTTTGGTTTCTCAATATATTCGGAGTTTATGTCCGATATTCTTTGCTCGTATTGATTGTCTGAATCGATCGTAAACCACCCAATCTCTGAAAGTGTATAGCCCGTAGCCTTCGAAAGTCGAGCCACTCGAGAGTCCAATTCGATTGATGGATCGTCAGACTCCCTGAGGTGCGTCGCAATCCACTCAACCGCCCGCGAACTGACATTGAAATAGTTCAACAACTGGGGAGAAGCGTTCAATCTCACATCAAGGCGATCGGACTTGAACACGACTAGGCCTACGTTCAAAACGTCGCCACGGTGCGCGAATGGCACCAAGCGAATTAGAGCGTAGTTAAAGATATGCACCACTGCGGATTCCTTCGTCCACTTCGTCGATTTGGCGTCCAAATTCCGGACTCAAGATTCTAGCTATCAGCGAAGTTCGTGCATTTTTTGACAACCAATCCGTTGGTAGCCCTATCATTGCATTGTCGCAGATAAGCGCACGACCTTTATGAAACCGGTCCAGGAACGATCTGGCAAATTCCACAGAGAAACCGTGTACTTTCCGTATCTTTTTACCGACCTGCACCGTCGGCATGCCTTGAGCAAGCCCAACTATGGCATTGTCATTCAAGATTGTTGAGCTGCCGAAGTCAATTATGTGCAGATTGGCGATCTCTTGACCGTCAATCAAGCCCGCCCGCTGGAACAGAAAATTGTGATCGTGCCGATCAGGATTGTAGATCAACTGATCAAAAGCATAGGTGGCTGAAAGCAAGTTGCGGATGCCTGGCACGTTGAGATTGCCGGGACCATCAAGAAGCAGCATGCTGGCTTCTAGGTCGCTCATGCAATGCGTGATCGCTTGTGAGCCGAATACAAGGGCTCCGCTTGGAGTCTGAAGCACCTTCATCGGAGGAACGGGTAGATTCAGAGACCTTGCGAACGACGTGCATATCCACTCAGTGGCGCAAACCTCGACCTCTCCGCCCATCCCTTTAACAAAATACCTCAATCCGTCGTCACAGAGCGCCACACCAGTTTGATGCACCGTAGTCTGACGGGGATTTGGCTTGTACTCAGTTATTCTGAGGGGAATGAATTCCAATTGCATCATAGGTTGGCATCCAGTGTCCCAAAAATCCCCCTGTCATAGTACCGCCCTACTCGGCGAACCCTGAAGTCACTTCGAATCAATTAAATTCTAATTGAATACTGGAAAAAGTCCATAAAATCAACATGGTGGCATTCATTGACAAAAGAACACCACATGCAGCTTTCTTGGGCAAAGTTGTTTGCCGGCCGCAGTCGAGCGACGGACAAACTCAAGGTGTTATCTTCTGCTCGGCGGCTCGTTCTTGGTGTCTCCGAAGCCGGGCTTGGGCACACGCTCGACTGTGGTTGTGTTCGGCCGGCGCTCTGCTTCCTTCACAGGAATGAATTGGCCGCTCTTCGAGCTTCGTCCAATGTCGAAAGTCTTGCGTTCGTTGGTGGTCATTTAGGTATCTTTCTTCTGGAGTTGCCTGAGCTACCTCGACTCCGAGAACCGACTCCCCATATGATACCTTTGCACAGGAGATGGGATTTCGGTCTCGTCGCCCCGCGTGGGCTCCGGCTTATTCGCGGTACCAAAGCCGGCCCAGTTTGGGTCGGCTTTGGTGTTTCTGGCACAAGTGCGCGATCTAAATTTTTTAGATGAGTTTCCTCTTTTGTTCCTTTTACCATTTCGGCCCAATCTTACGACCGGGCCGATGATGTTGCGTTTTAGCGCTTCAGACTTTCCTCAGCTGCACCCGCTGGTCGAACCGCACGTATCGCACTTCTCACAAGTCCCGTTCCGCACCATAGTGAAATTCTGGCACTCGGAGCAGGAATTGCCGGTGTAGCCCTGGAGCAGCGATTTGGCGCGGCGGTCGTTGGCGAGTTTCTTCGCTTCGGCCGCCTCAACGGCCGCAACGTCGGTGAACAATCCCGCCGTGGTATCGGAAGCAGCACCCACCGCCTCCTCGAAGGCGATGTCCTCGGCCAGTTCCTTTGCCCGCTCCTCATAGTCGCGTTTGTAGGCGACCGCTTCGTCGCTGGCGGGTTTCAGCGCCAGCACGTTGGAGCCGGAGAACGCGGTCGGTGCCGAGCGGGCAGGGGCGCCCGACGGGGCCGCAAAGCCTTTCGGATCGTTGCCGCTGACGCGCGACACCAGCTTCACCGGCGATGCGCCACGAGTCAGGCCCTTGGAAACCGCATCGGTCTTGCCTTCGCTGATGCCACGGCCAAGTGCGGTGTTGGAAAAGTCCGACTGGTCGACATGGGCGAGGTCGTTGCGCCCGAGATAGGAGATCGCCAGTTCGCGGAACACGTAGTCGAGGATCGATGTCGCGCTCTTGATGGCATCGTTGCCCTGCACCATGCCGGCCGGCTCGAACTTGGTGAAGGTGAAGGCGTGCACATATTCGTCGAGCGGCACGCCATATTGCAGGCCGAGCGAAATGGCGATGGCGAAGTTGTTGAGAAGGCCACGCAAGGTCGCGCCTTCCTTGTTCATGTCGATGAAGATCTCGCCGAGACGGCCATCGTCATATTCGCCGGTGCGCAGGAAGATGGTGTTGCCACCGATCTTGGCCTTCTGCGTGTAACCCTTGCGGCGGCCGGGCAGCTTTTCCTGCTCGCGCGACACGCGCTCGATGATGCGCTCGACGATCCGCTCGGTGATCTGTGCGGCACGTGCTGCCGCAGGTGCGGCGAGCAGCTGCTCGACGGCTTCGTCCTCGTCGTCCTCGCCATCGGCGAGCAGCGAGGAGTTGAGCGGCTGCGACAGCTTCGAGCCGTCGCGGTAGAGCGCGTTGGCCTTCAGCGCCAGCTTCCACGACAGCATGTAGGCGCCCTTGGCGTCTTCCACCGTCGCATCGTTGGGCATGTTGATGGTCTTGGAGATGGCGCCGGAAATGAAGGGCTGTGCAGCCGCCATCATCTGGATGTGGCTGTTGATGGACAGCGAGCGCTTGCCGATCTTGCCGCACGGGCTGGCGCAGTCGAAAACCGCCAGGTGTTCGGCCTTGAGGAACGGCGCGCCTTCCAGCGTCATCGCACCGCAGACGTGGATGTTGGCGGCCTCGATATCTTTCCGGGAGAAGCCGAGCGCCGGCAGGATCTCGAACGAGAAATCGTTGAGCTGCTCGTCGGTGAAGCCGAAATTCTCCTTCACCCAGTCGGCGCCGAGCGTCCACTGATTGAAGACGAACTTGATGTCGAAGGCCGACTTCAAGGCTGCGTTGAGCGCGGCGATCTTGTCGTCGGTGAAGCCCTTGGCCTTGAGCGCGCCGGGGTTGATGGCCGGCGCCTGGTTGAGGTTGCCGTGGCCGACCGCATAGGCCTCCATCTCGGCGATCTGGGCTTCGGAATAGCCGAGCGTGCGCAGCGCTTCCGGCACGGCGCGGTTGATGATCTTGAAATAGCCGCCGCCGGCCAGCTTCTTGAACTTCACCAGCGCGAAGTCGGGCTCGATGCCGGTGGTGTCGCAATCCATGACCAGGCCGATCGTGCCGGTCGGCGCGATGACGGTCGCCTGTGCATTGCGGTAGCCATGCTCCTCGCCGAGCTCGATGGCGCGGTCCCAGGCAGCCTTGGCGTGGGTCGCAAGGTCCTGCTGCTTCAGGTCGGAAGCGACCAGCGGCACGGGATTGACGGCAAGCTTCTCGTAGCCCTGCTTCTCGCCATAGGCGGCACGGCGATGGTTGCGCATGACCCGCAGCATGTTCTGCGCATTGCGGTCGTAGTCGGCGAAGGCGCCGAGTTCGCCGGCCATCTCGGCCGAGGTGGCATAGGCGACACCGGTCATGATTGCGGTGAGTGCGGCGCAGATGGCGCGGCCTTCATCGGAATCGTAGGGAATGCCCGACGTCATCAGCAGGCCGCCAATATTCGCATAGCCGAGGCCGAGCGTGCGGTATTCGTAGGACTGCTTGGCGATCTCCTTCGACGGGAACTGCGCCATCATGACCGAGATTTCGAGAACGATGGTCCACAGCCGCACGGTGTGCTCGTAGGCTGCGATGTCGATCGTGCCGTCGGCGTTGCGGTAGGGCAGCAGATTGATCGAGGCGAGATTGCAGGCCGTGTCGTCGAGGAACATGTATTCGGAGCACGGGTTGGACGCCCGGATCGCACCGGCCGATGCGCAGGTGTGCCAGTCGTTCATCGTCGTGTTGAAATGCAGGCCGGGATCCGCGGACGCCCAGGCGGCATAGCCGATCTTTTCCCAGAGGTCGCGAGCCTTCAGCGTCTTCAGCACCTTGCCGTCCTTGCGGGCGGTCAGGTGCCAGTCGGCATCGTCCTCGACGGCGCGCAGGAAATTGTCCTTCAGCGACACCGAATTGTTGGAGTTCTGGCCCGAAACCGTGAGGTAGGCATCCGAATCCCAGTCTGTGTCGTAGGTCTTGAACGACATCGAGCTATAGCCCTGCTTGGCGAACTGGATGACGCGGTAGATGTAGTTCTCCGGCACGGCGGATTTCTTGGCCGCCTTGATCTCGCGCTTCAGGGCGGAGTTGATCGACGGATCGAAGCAGTCGTCGCCATTGCCTTCGCAGTTGACGCAGGCCTTCATGATCGCTTCGAGATGCTTCTTGACGATCTTCGAGCCAGTCACCAGCGAGGCGACCTTCTGCTCTTCATTGACCTTCCAGTCGATGAATTCCTCGATATCGGGGTGGTCGGCGTCGACGATGACCATTTTGGCGGCGCGGCGCGTGGTGCCGCCCGACTTGATGGCGCCCGCCGCACGGTCGCCGATCTTGAGGAAGCTCATCAGGCCCGACGAGCGGCCGCCGCCCGACAGCTTTTCGCCTTCGCCGCGCAGCAGCGAGAAGTTGGAGCCGGTGCCGGAGCCGTATTTGAACAGGCGCGCTTCACGCACCCACAGGTCCATGATGCCGCCCTCGTTGACGAGATCGTCCTGCACGCCCTGGATGAAGCAGGCATGCGGCTGCGGATGCTCGTAGGAGGATTTCGACTTGGTCAGCTTGCCGGTGAACGGGTCGACATAGAAGTGGCCCTGGCTCGGGCCGTCGATGCCATAGGCCCAGTGCAGGCCGGTGTTGAACCATTGCGGCGAGTTCGGCGCGACGCGCTGGGTGGCCAGCATATAGGCAAGCTCGTCGCGGAAGGCGCGCGCGTCTTCCTCCGACCCCTTGAAGTAGCCGCCCTTCCAGCCCCAGTAAGTCCAGGTGCCGGCAAGCCGGTCGAAGACCTGACGTGCGTCGATCTCGGAACCGTAGCGCTCGGCTTCCGGCAGCTTCGCCAGTTCCGCCTCATCGGCGACGGAGCGCCACAGGAAGGAGGGGACGTCGTTCTCTTCGATCTTCTTCAGGCGCGCCGGCACACCGGCCTTGCGGAAATATTTCTGCGCCAGGATATCGGCTGCGACCTGGGAGAACTGCGCCGGCACGTCGATATTGTCCAAGCGGAACACCACCGAACCATCCGGATTCTTAATCTCCGAAAGCGCCTTGCGGAATTCGATCTCCGCATAGGCAGATTGTCCTGGCTTGGTGAAACGACGCTCGATGCGCATTGGTCCGGTCCCTTTTGTCTATATATAGCGCTTTCCTCCAGGGATTTCTGCCCCCGATGCGAAACGCGCATGTCCGCCGTCTGCCGGGCGTTCGAAAACGGCCGGCTCTCCATTTTCGCGGTCTCCGCCGGCCCTGCTGGTCAAACTCCTTGCGAAGCGCCTGCCCAACGCGCCGACGAACCCGCGGGTCCCTCAAAACTGATTTTTTCCGATTCCCTCGGTCGAGGGAAATTCACACTATCTAGCGTCGAACCTACCTGCAAACACTAAATATAGTATTAACAGACAATTTATTCAAGCCCGACAATTGTCCCTATCGTCCCCAACCGCCCCACAATCCCAACGCTTCCGCCGGCCTCGTAAACAGGCGGAAATGCGAGCAAAAACGCACATAATCCGGGAAAAAAGACCGGGCTCAGAACTTTCCGGTCGCACTCTCAACAGGAGCACATGGCCTATAAAAGGCGACTCGTTTTGCGCCGTCAAGGATTCGTTTGCGTAGCTTTTGTGACCCCAACATCTTGTGTGTCACATATGTGGATAACGGGGATAGAATGCAGGCGCGGATCACGATTTTCCGCGCGCAAGCTTGCCCGGGCGTCAGCCGTAATGCAGCCGGGGCTTTGGCTCGGTGCCGGTGAACTGCACCCCGATACGGTCGTTGCGACGCCAGCGGACCTCGCACCGATAGGCAATGCCGTCGAGCGGCACATAGAGAAGGAACCGATCTGGGACCCGGGCTTCGAGCGGTATCTTCAGTTCGGCGCCGCCTTCGTGCTGGTTGCGCAGCGTGCAACCGACTTCCGAATTCGAAATTCCGGTGATGATCGACCCACCCTTGAGCACGCGCGGACGATGCTCGCGCTGGGGGTCGTCGGACTCGTTTGGAATTGGATTTGCGGGATTCGCCATCGATCAAAAATACCAGAGCTGCCGAATCCTACCCTTGATTCCTTAGCAAAGCATTCATGTCGAAGCGCGGCAACGCGTGTCTAAAGCGTGTCGCGCTTGAACGGATTCAAGCGACCCGCTTTAGGTCCTTGCTTTTATGCATGTCGTTCTCCCAAAACCGAGGTCACTTTTGGGCGACATGCATTAGCCTTTGCAAGCCAGTCCCGTTTTGCAAAGAGAGCGGTGTGGCCGCCCGTCAGGAGAAGCTGTGCGGGTCGGCGCAGAAATAGGCGATGATCTGGCAAAGGTCGGGTTCGTTGACCATGCGCACCGCTTCGCTCGCACGGACCCATTTGCGGGTGCGTGAGTGTTTTTCCTTCCAGCGGTCCGCGACTTTGTCGACATGCAGTGGAAACACCAGGACCTCGCACGGCACTTCTTCGCCGGAAGCCAGGACCTTGGCGTAGAAGTAACGGCCGGCTTCAAGATGAGAGACACGGCCGCGCAGCCCGGCCTCCTCGCCGGCTTCGCGCGCCGCGGCCTCGCAGAGCGGCTCCCTGGCCTCTGGCCAGCCCTTGGGCAAAACCCAGCGGCCAGTATCGCGGCTGGTGATCAGCATGATTTCGACGCCGTCTCCCGCGTCGCGCCAGGGCAGGGCGGCAACCTGCAGGCGGCACGGCGCCGTGCCGAAGAGCCGTCGGACCCTTTCGGCCAGATGATTGTGTGTCGTTGGCCTCGTCAACATCGAAGAAGCTAGCCCCAGCCTCCGGAATCGTTTGCCGTCTCACGAATCTTACGGCTAATTGTCGGCAATAAAAGTAAAAAATTTCATTCGCCTGGCCGATTTCCGCCAATAGACGTCGATTTCGCTAAATATCCGGCCCTGCCGGACCTGTTTGCGAAAGCAATCATGCCCGGGTGCAAGCTGCTGGTCTGTAACAGGCAGGTAGTTGCGAATCAGCCGGCGTGGTCGTCGGCGATCGGCTTCTGGTAGGTGAAGCCCATGTCCCACGGGAAATAGATCCAGGTGTCCTGGCTGACTTCGGTGACGAAAGTATCGACCAGCGGCCGGCCTTTCGGCTTGGCATAGACGGTGGCGAAATGCGCCTTGGGCATCATCGCGCGCACGATGCCGGCCGTCTTGCCGGTGTCGGTCAGGTCGTCGATGATCAGCACGCCGGCGCCGTCGTCGGCGAGCAGGGCAGGGGTGATCTCCTTGAGGACCTGCAACTGCCCCTGGCTGGTATAGTCGTGATAGGAGGCGACGCAGACCGTCTCGATGACGCGGATGCCGAGTTCACGCGAGATGATCGCCGCGGGGACCAGCCCGCCTCGCGTAATGCAGACGATCGCTTTCCATTGTCCCTTGTTGGCGCCGGCAAGCCGCCAGGCGAGCGCCCGGGCGTCGCGATGGAATTGGTCCCAGGAGACCGGAAAGGCTTTTTCGGGAAGGGACATGTCGCGCACTCCACAGCACGCGGGGATCGCGCGCAGGAAAACAGGGGAATGCGCGCGGAATTAGCTGGAAAGCCCCCATCTTGGCAAGAGCAAGGGCCTTGGCAAAGGCAAGGGCCAGCGATCGCTGTGGACCTACCGCGACAGGAAGGCTGCCACCGGCGCAGTGCGCAGCACGCTGCGCGTCACGCCGCCGAACAGAAGCTGACGCAGCCATGAATGGCTGTAGGCGCCGAGCACCAGCAGATCGGCGCCGGTTTCCGCGATTCTGGTCTGGATGATGTCATCGACCGAATTGCCGCCCGACTGCTGCACCGAGACGCTGACGGTGGCGCCGTGGCGCGACAGCGCCGACGCGATTTCGGCGCCGGCGGCCTCCGGGCTGTCGTCGAGCGTTTCAGGAGGGTCGATAACCAATATGTCAGTCTTCTCGGCTTCGATGATGAAGGGCAGCGCGTCGAAGGCGGCCCGCGCCGCTTCCTTGCTGCCGTTCCAGGCGAGCAAGACGCGTTTGAAGGTGGTGATCAGCGGACCCTCGTGCGGCACCACCAGCACCGGCCGGCCGGCATCGTAGACCAGCGTGTCCACGTCCGCGCTGGAATCGCCGCCCGTTTCGCGCTGCGCCGCTATGATCAGGTCGGCGGCCCGCACGCTCGAAATCCCGGTCAGCGCGCTGTCACCCGAAAAGCTCTCAAGGCTTCGCCACTCGAAGGAAAGACCGGAATCCTCGATATGTCTGAGAAACAGCGCCTTTAATTTCTCGGCCCGTTCCCGGTTCATATCTGCCGAAACCTGCAGGAATTCGGTGTCCGGAAAGCCTGTGGCCGAGGTGTACGGCACGGGAAGTGTTTCGGCATGGATGCCGACCAGATGGCTCTGGAACCGGGTGGCGAGCGGAATGGCGCAGTCGAGCACGCGCTCGGCGTCCTGCTCGTTCTGCAGAATGGCGACGATGGTTTTGAATCGCATGACAATCCCTCGATTTACGAGCTGGCGAACTCGTGCCGGGGAAACGTTGCAGCGTCGTGCTTTGTTCCGGTCTGGACCAGATCAGCCGGGATTGCTGGCGAAGCCGGCGACCATCGCCTCGACGTCGGCGCGGGCGGCGTCCAGCGCCTCCTGGCTGCGGGCACGCACGACCAGCTCGGTCCAGAACTTGCCGTCGCCATATTTCGGGTAGGAGCCGATGATCGTATCGGGATGCGCTTTCTGGATATCACCCAACGGCCCGCCGATGAGGCCTTCGCCGAACGGGCAGGGCACGGTCGCCGAAAGCATCTTCGTGCCGGCCTTCAGCGTCGGCACGACATTGTCGAGCATGGCCTGGAAAATCGATGGCACGCCGGCCATGACGTGGACGTTGCCGATGCGGAAGCCAGGTGCGACCGACACCGGATTGTCGATGAGATCGGCGCCGCGCGGCATCCGCGCCATGCGCTTGCGGGCCTGCGTATATTCGATGCCACGCGCGGCATAGCTTGCTTCCAGCATCGCATAGGCCCGGGCATCGTATTCGCAAGGCACGCCAAAAGCCTTGGATATGGAATCGGCCGTGATGTCGTCATGCGTCGGACCGATGCCGCCGGTGGTGAACACATAGGTGTAACGGCTGCGCACGGCATTCACCGCGGCGATGATCTCGTCTTCCTCGTCAGGGACGACACGCACTTCCTTCAGGTCGATGCCGATCGCCGTCATGATGTCGGCGAGATGGCCGATGTTCTTGTCCTTGGTTCGGCCGGACAGAATCTCATCGCCAATGACGAGCATGGCGGCGGTCACGATTTCAGGCATGGAAGGCTCCGGCAAGGCGTGTGGCCTGGGAAGGCGAGTGATCTGAGATAGCGCGGCGCGACGGTAGCCGCAATGTCATCTTCGCGCCGCCAAGGCGAGCCGATGACGTCAAGGATCTAGGTTCGAACCGTTCGAGGGAATAGGGCACATGCAGCAATTCGTCGTCCCGGAGCGAACCGCCGCGTTCATCGAGCGCATCGCCGGCCGGGCTTTGCTGGTCAGGGGCCTCACCTGAGCCTCACGACAATTTCAAGGAACCATTCGGCTGACTACCGGGTTTTATGAGTGTCGCACCAAGGCGGCTAAGATACGGAGTGATTCAATGGTTACAAAAATTCTCGCAGCATCTGTTCTGACGATCGGTCTCGCAACATCGGCGATGGCGCAGTCACTGGACGACAGGTATTCCAACAATCGCGACTGGTGGCTATTCGGCAACAACGATCAGACAACTGTCGATCCCTATACCACGGGAAGCATCAGTGACGGCTCCGGGTTGAACACCCAAGGCAATACCGGCGCGATAGGCCCATGTGCCCACAACACGCCAGGCCCGGACGCTAACGCTGGGCAAAACGTCAACGATCAGTATTGCGGCAAATAGCCAGAACGCGATTTCCGAAAAGCGGATACCGATTTTCTGGAAAGCCATGTTCAAGGGCTAGTCCGCAAGGCCAATCGCTGGCCGCTGGCGCGTCCTCTCTCGGACGGCGCTGCGGTCGGCGCCTGCCGGACCGCTCAACATCAACGGCGAAAGCGAATTAATCTGACACTTCTGTCTGCGGCCGGTCGCGGCCGTCGGCCAGTTCTTCGTGCCATTTGCCTTCGGCGTCCTCATACTGGATGCCGTCGGTCGCTCCGGCGACCTGCTGCTCGGCCGAGGCGATTTCGGCCGCACGCAATGCGTCCTGATGCGTGGGGAACGTCTCGGAAAAGGTCGCTCCGACCTTGTAGGCCCAGCCGCCGTCATGTTCGACGATCTTGTAAGTCAGCTTCGCCATGGAAAACCTCCGGTTGAAAGGTCCGTCTGCTCAATGCAGCCGGTCGTCGGGCAGTCTGTCGTCGGGCACCAGCACCTCCGATTCCTTGGCGGCTTCAATCAGCGCCCGGCGCGCATCCGCTGTCGAACGATAACCTTCCAGCACTTTGAGGCAAGTGTCGAGGGCATCACGATGGCGCGGGCCGCGATTGAGCGGCCACACCGTCATCAGGCATTCCGCGGCCTCCTGGGCGCTGCGGATGTGGCGATATTTGCCGACGTGGCCAAGTTCGACGACGACCGGCACTTCAAAAGGTTTGTTGTCCATCATGGCCGCAACGCAAAGCAGCCAATTTGGTTGCAACCATGGCCGTCAGCCTGCGCCCAAACGTCTCAGAGGCTGTTTGAAGGCTCTACACCTGCGGTCTGCGCCGCAACCGGCAAGAATGCCCCTGAACAGGTTTCCTCCCAAGCCCAGCCACGCCC
>NZ_RZQY01000950.1:0-1670 GCF_003998575.1 Mesorhizobium sp. M7A.F.Ca.CA.001.10.2.1
TAACATAGTCGCGTGGTTGTGCGCTATGGCGTTACACCACGTTTGCCGTTGTCTGATGCTGGGTTATGCCATCGTCGTAGAGCAGCGTGATCGTGTTGGCCGCGGGGTGGTTCGTGAGTTCCGCCACTTGGACAAAATTGGCCGGATCTCCCGATCCGCTCGTGTCGACACTCAGCACGCCGGTCCCTGCGTCGTAATTCACGAAGTCGCCGATGTCGCCGCCGCCAGGAGCCGTGTCGAACAGCGCGGTCAGATCGATCTTGTCGCCCTCGCCACCATTGAAGTCGGTGATGAGATCTTTGATGTCGAGATGATCGAGCTTGAACGTGTCGGCACCAGTGCCTCCGGTAAGCGTGTCTTGGCCGAAGCCGCCGACGAGAGTATCGCTGCCGCCTCCGCCGTTCAGTGTGTCGGCGCCAAGACCGCCTGCGAGATAATTGTCGCCGGCGTTTCCAGACAGGTAGTCATTGCCCGAGCCGCCGATCAATCCCTCAATACCCGAGAGAGTGTCACCGGTGGCATCGCCGCCGCCGATCGTACCAGGCCCCGGATTGGTGAATGTCACCGGCGCCCCGGATGCATGTCCGTCGTCGGCCAGATGGATCGAAACCGCCGCCACACTGCCCGTATAGTCGGCAATGTCGGTTCCGGCACCGCCCGAGATCGTATCGGCATGCGTGCTGCCGGCGATAACGTCGTTGACCGTTCCGGCAAAGCCGGGAAGGGTGAAGTTGCCGGAACCGTCGCCTGCGACCACGTGGATGCTCACAGGCTGCGTCGCGGTCGTATCGCCATCATGGTCTGTCGCAGAGACCAGGAACTGCAGGTTCAAGTCGGACGGCAGGATGTTCTGCGATATGTCGACGGCCGCCAACCTCATTTTCGCATCGGCATTGCCGGTTATCGAAATCACGTTGAAATCGATCGTCGGGTCGATGATGAGATGTCCATTCACCACCGTCGCCGTTCCATTCTGGGTCTGGTTGGTGACGGAATTGGTCGCCGTCCATGAGACCGAACCAGAGCCATTGTTCACATTGAAATCGAGACTGCCTATGAACTTCGGATTGAGAGTCGGCGCGTCATTGCCGGCTGTCGCGGAGGTGTGGAACTCCATGGTGAAGTTTTCATTGGGGTCGATGAACTGGTTGTCAACGCCGAAGCCTTGCGTGGAAGAGTTGACGCCGTTGCCGTTACCGGTGAATTCGATCAGGCCGTTCGGAGTTTCGAGGAACGGCGTCGGACCACCCGGGCTCAGCCCTGTGAGCGTCTGCGTGACGGTCGTGGCGGCCTGCGGCGTGACGAGATCGAACTCATAGGTGCCATCCGGCCTTACCGTCAGGGAGAACACTTCGGTCACGCCCGAATTCCCGTGAAGGACCGTTGTGCCATCCGCCGCGGTCGTCGTGCTGTAGGTGATCCCGGTGATCGCAGGTCCGGTGATGTTGAAATGATCGAGGCCATCGGCACCCGCCGCCAGCGAGAAGACCCCTGAGACCGATCCAACCTCATTTGGCATTGTGCCCGAGGTGAAGGAATTTAGCGTCGGGCCGTCATCGAGGAAGGTCAGGTTCTGGCCGATGTTGAGCGTCGCAGCCGAGCTGTCGCCGTCCTTGTCGGTGATCGTTGCCGTCAGCGTCACCAGATTGTCGGCATTCAGGCTGACCGGC
>NZ_RZQY01000951.1:0-1669 GCF_003998575.1 Mesorhizobium sp. M7A.F.Ca.CA.001.10.2.1
GGTGAGATCCGCCTAGCGGACGGGAAGCCGAGCAATTGGCTTCCCGTCCGCTAGGCGGATCTCACCTCACCCCAGCAGGTCTTCGATGCGGATCGGAAAGCGCCGCGGCCGCACGCCGGTCGCATGCCAGACCGCATTGGCGACGGCGCCGGCCGTGCCGGTGATGCCGATTTCGCCGACCCCCTTGATGCCGAGTGCGTTGACGTGAGGGTCGTCCTCGTGGACCAGCAGCGCCTCGACCGACGGAACGTCGGCATTCACCGGGACATGATATTCGGCGAGGTTGGCATTCTGGATCCGGCCAGAGCGCCGGTCGGTGATGGCTTCCTCATGCAGCGCGAACGAGACGCCCCAGATCATGCCGCCATAATACTGGCTGCGCACCAGCCTGGGATTGATGACCCGCCCGGCGGCGAACGCGCCGACCAGCCTTGTGACACGGATCTGGCCGAAATCCGGATCGACCTTCACCTCGGCGAACACGGCGCCATGCGCGTGCTTGGCATAGGTTTCCTGGGATGCCGGGTCCGCAGCGCCCTTGCCATGGCCCTCGATCTCGGTGAGGCCCGCGCGCGTGAGGATTTCGGCATAGCTTTCACCGCGGCTTTCATCGTCGCGCCGATAGAGGCGACCGCCGCGCGCCAGCACGCCTTCATTGCCGGCGCCGTAGAGCGGTGAGTGCTCGTCACCGGTGGCGAGATCGGCGAGCCTGGCGATGACGGCGGCACCCGCATTGTGGATCGCCATGCCGGCCGTCGCCGTGTGGCCGGAGCCGCCGGCAATGCCTGCATTGGGCAGATCGGAACTGCCGGCCCTGAAATCGACCTGGTCGATATCCAGTCCCAGTCCGTCGGCGGCGATCTGGGCGAAGGCGGTCCAGGCGCCTTGCCCCATGTCCTGCGCGCCGGTCTCCATCAGGCCGCTGCCATCGCTTCTCAGCACGGCGCGGGCCTCGGCCTGGAACATCAGGGCCGGAAACGTCGCCGTGCCGATGCCCCAGCCGGTCAGGAAACCGTCCGCGTCGCGCATCAGCCGCGGCTGAAGCAGGCGGCTCGCCCAGCCGAACGTCTCGGCCGCTTGCCTGTAGCACTCGCGCAGCGCCTTGGAAGAAAACGGCTTGCCGGTCATGGGCTCGACCTCGGCATAGTTCCGCAGCCGGAACTCCAGCGGGTCCATGCCGCAGGCGTGTGCCGCCTCATCGATGGCGCTTTCGAGTGCGATCGAGCCGGTCGCTTCGCCGGGCGCCCGCATGAACAGCGGGGTGCCGGTGTCCAACCGCACCGCATCGTGCGAGGTGGCGATGGCCGGGCTGGCATAGAGCGTGTGCGAGGCATCCGCCGCCGGTTCGAAGAAATCGTCGAACGTGCTCGACGCAGTCTTGGCGTGATGGTCGAGTGCCGTCAGCCGCCCTTCGCCATCCATGCCCATGCGCAGCGTCTGGCGCGTCGGCGCACGGTGGCCGACCGGGCCGTACATCTGCTCACGCCGCAGCACCAGCTTGACCGGACGGCCAACGAGGCGCGCCGCCAGGATGCCGAGCACCTGCGGCCCGGAGATCATGCCTTTCGAACCGAAGCCGCCACCCAGGAACGGGCTGCGGATGTGGACGTTTTCCGGCGCGATGCCGAACAGGCCGGCGATGCGGCCCTGCGCCATGGAGCCGCATGCG
>NZ_RZQY01000952.1:0-1663 GCF_003998575.1 Mesorhizobium sp. M7A.F.Ca.CA.001.10.2.1
CCACCACCGCGTACCAGTCGGCCAGACCGCCGATGGTCGCGGCCTCGGCAAAGGCGGCGACGAAGCCGAGCCATGGATAGGTGCGCTCGAAGGATTTGGCGAGCGCAAACACCAGCACGCAAAGCGCCAGTGCGGCCGCCGCGAGGAATTTCGTCCGCCGCAACGCGGAAAGCTTGGCATCCGCCTCGGCATCGAAACGGACCGGCGCCAGGGGCGAAGCCGATTGTGACATGGGTGAGCCGCTCCTCGTCGATCTCAGCCTATTTAGTGTTCCGATGGCCGAAATACCCGCGACAGCGGGTTTCGCCCGGAACTTTCCCCGGCCGCGCACACAAAGTTGAGGAGAAAATTCATCTATCGGGCGAAGCTAGTCTGGAATTATTCCAAGGTATAGGCCATATTCCGCCGAGGCCAATGTGGCGAATCCGGAAATTCGGGTCAAAGCCATATCAGCAAAATTTCCAGATCTGGCGTGGTTGCACCGCACCAGTGCCTTGTGAGGACAAAATGCGGCTTACGCGCCAGACCAACTATGCCATGCGCATCTTGATGTATTGCGCGGCCAATGATGACCGATTGAGCCGCATCCCCGAGATCGCGGCCGCCTATTCGGTGTCGGAGCTTTTCCTGTTCAAGATCCTGCAGCCCCTGGTCGAGCACGGCCTCGTCCAGACCGTGCGCGGTAGGAATGGCGGCGTCAAGCTTGGCCGGGCGGCCGAAGCCATCAGCCTGTTCGATGTCGTGCGCGTGACGGAAGAGAGCTTCGCTATGGCCGAATGCTTCGAGAACGATGCCGCCGAATGCCCGCTCGTCGATAGCTGCGCGCTGAACTCGGCGCTGCGCGAGGCGCTGAACGCGTTCTTCGCCGTGCTGGAGCGCTATACGATCGCCGACCTCGTGGCGGCACGTCCAAATGTGCGCAACCTGCTCGGAATCGACATGCTGGAGCGCCGCGCACCAGCTGCCTGACCCAGCAGGGGCGCGGGCTAGATCTGCAATCAGGCCGCTGACTGAGGCAGAACGAACGGCATATTGCCGGCCGGCAGCACGCCGACCCTGAGCCGGCAGTCGAACACTTTTTCGATCAGGTCATCGCTCAGCACATCCCGCGGCGACCCGGTGGCGGCCAGCCGGCCGCGATGCATGACGAAGATCCGGTCGGCATACATGGCCGTCAGATTGAGGTCGTGCAGGATGGCGACCACGCCGCCGCCCCTTCTGGCGAAGTCGCGGGCAATGTTCATGATGATCAGCTGGTGCTTGATGTCGAGGCTGGAAACCGGCTCGTCGAGGAACAGAAAGCGCGGCTTGCCGTCGAGCACCGGTGCCCAGACCTGGCTCAGCACGCGTGCGAGCTGAACGCGCTGTTGCTCGCCGCCCGAAAGCTCCTGGTAGAAACGGCCGGCAAAGCCGTCGAGATCGACACGCGCCAGCGCCCGTTCCGGCAGCCGCGCATCCTCGCCCGGCAAGACGCCTGAGCGGCCGCCGACAAGGCCGAGCTTGACCACTTCCCGCACGGTGAACGGGAACGACAGCGTCGTCGCCTGCGGCAGCACCGCACGATGGACGGCCACCTCGACCGGCTTCATCGTCGAGAGATCTCGGCCGTTGAGGGCAACGCGCCCGGTGTAGGCGAGATCGCCGCCATCGTCGGCCCCAATGG
>NZ_RZQY01000953.1:0-1662 GCF_003998575.1 Mesorhizobium sp. M7A.F.Ca.CA.001.10.2.1
GCCTACAACAAGGTGCCGGTGCCGCCGACGGTGATGATCGCCGGCACCTCGGATCTCGAACTGGCAGCGCAGACGCTGGGCTTTCCGCTGGTGCTGAAAATCCCGGATTCGTCGTTCTCGCGCGGCGTCAAGAAATGCGCCAATTTCGAGGAACTGAAGACGCTTGCTACCGAATGGCTGGAGGATTCCGACCTTCTGATCGCGCAAAAATTCATTCCGACCGAGTATGACTGGCGCGTTGGTGTGCTCGGCGGCCAGCCGCTGTTTGCCGTGCATTATCTGATGGCCAAGAAGCACTGGCAGATCGTCAACCACAAGGCCAACGGCAAGCCCGACCAGGGCGGCATCAAGACCTTCACGCTGAAGGAGACGCCGGCGCATGTCGTCGAGACGGCTGTAAAGGCGGCGCGCTGCATCGGCGACGGGCTCTACGGCGTCGACCTCAAGGAGACCAAGGACGGCGTCTTCGTCATCGAGGTCAACGACAATCCCAACCTCGACCATGGCTGGGAGGATTCCGGCGAGAAGGACGAGGTCTGGGTGCGGCTGACGCAGTGGTTCCTGGAGCGGCTGGACCGGCCGGGGCGGTAATTTGATCGGGGGTAGAACATGCAGTTTATCGTGATCGAGGATTTCACCGGCTGCGATCGCAAGGAGATCTATCGCCGCTTTCGCGACCGCGGCCGCCTGAAACCGGACGAGCTTCTCGTGCACCACAGCTGGATCGCGGCGGACATGAGCCGCTGCTTCCTGCTGGTGGAGACCGATGACGTCACGCTGCTGCAGCGTTGGGTCATCGAATGGGCGGATCTGGTGGAGTTCGAGATCATCCCTGTGGCGACAAACAAGGACATGGCTGAGGCCTTGAGCGGGCACCTCTGATCATCGCCGCACGCTACGTCAACGCAGTGCCGGCGAGTCCACTGCGCGTCGGCATTCGTCGATCAGCCACTGGCGAAACGCCGCCACGACGTCGCGCCTGGCGCTGCGCTCGGGGATCGTCAGGCAATAGGGCTGGCGCAGCTCCAGTGCCTGGGCGAGGGGCCTGACAAGCCGGCCGTCTTCCAGCGCCTCGGCACAGTAGATTCCTTGCGCCAGCGCCACGCCCAATCCCGAAATCGCAAGGTCGAGCGCTGCACGCGATGAGTTGGCCGAGAGGCCGCGCTGCGCTGCCCGGCCGGGCTCGATGCCGGCCGCCTCGAACCAGTTGTGCCAGGACGGAAAGGACGCACCAGTCGGTCCCCAGCCCGTGTGGATAAGCGGCAGACTGGCCAGGCCTTCGGGTTTGATCGTGTCCGCCAGCCCGGGCGCACACACGGGATAGACTGCGTCCTGGACGATGTCCTCGGTCGGGTGCTCGCGATAATGCGGCCCATAGGAGAGCCTGATGTCGATCAGTTCACGGTCGAACGGCACCGGGTCGTCGTCGCCTCTGAGCGATATGTCGACGGCGCCATGGCTTGAGGCAAAACCAGCGAGACGCTGCGAAAGCCAACCCATGGCCATGGATGGCGGCACCGACACCACAAGGCGCGGGCGGAACGCATCGCCGCCCAGCTGGCGCGCGACGCTGCCGATCTCCTGGAAGGCCATGGTCAGCCTGGGCAGCATCTCGACGCCGGCCTCGGTGAGGACGACGCGCCGGTTGACGCGGTGGAACAG
>NZ_RZQY01000954.1:0-1657 GCF_003998575.1 Mesorhizobium sp. M7A.F.Ca.CA.001.10.2.1
ACTATCGGTCAGGACGGAGAGCCCTTCGCCAGGTGCGGCCTGAAGCGTGGCCGGAATGAGGTTCATCGGCGGCGTCGCCAGGAAGCGCGCGACGAAGGTGTTGACCGGGTCGGCATAGACTTCAAGCGGCCGGCCGGCCTGGACCAGGCGACCATCGCGCATGATGCATATGCGATCGCCCATGGTCATGGCCTCGACCTGGTCGTGCGTGACATGGACGATGGTGCGGCCGAGGCGTCGGTGCAGCTTGACGAGTTCGAGCCGCATCTCGGCACGCAGCTGCGCATCGAGGTTGGACAGCGGTTCGTCAAGCAGGAAGGCCGCCGGTTCGCGAACGATCGCCCGGCCGAGCGCGACACGCTGACGCTGGCCGCCCGAAAGCGCTGCCGGCTTGCGGCCGAGAAGATTCTGCAAACCGAGCAGGTTCGCGGCGTCGGCAATCTTGGCATCGATCACTGCTGCGTCGGTGCCGCGCATTTTCAGCCCGAAAGCCATGTTCTGCCGCACCGACATATGCGGATAGAGCGCGTAGCTCTGGAAAACCACCGCGACGTTGCGGTCGCGCGGCGCGACATTGGCGACGCTCTTGCCGCCGATGCGAAGATCGCCGGAGGAGATACTCTCCAGGCCGGCAATCATCCGCAGCGTCGTCGACTTGCCGCATCCCGACGGGCCGAGAAAGATCACGAATTCACCATCGGGAATGGTGAGATCGACCTCATGCACCCCGTAATTGCCATTGCCGTAGAGCTTGGAAACGCGATCGAGCTCGATAGACGCCATAGACTTTCCTCATGAACCCGTCTGACCCGGCTGAACGCCGAAGGCCGAAGTCGAGCGAACGGTCATCTTAGAGAACAAAATGTAACATTGAAAGCCTGCCTTCTGATCATATGTGTTCACTTTTTTGGATGGCGCGTGCCAGCATCAGGATCCGGTTACAGCCGCCAAAAGCCGTCAGGTCATGTAGACGCCGCCGGTCACGTTGACGCCCTGGCCAGTCATGAAGCGGGCTTGATCCGAGCAGAGGAACACGACGACGTCGGCGACATCCTCCGGCAACTCGAGCCGGCCGAGCGGCGTCTGCGCGATATAGTCGGCGACCACCCGTTCGGGCGTGACCTGCCGCAGATGCGCCTCCCATTCGACTTCGCGCGATTGCATGCCGGTCTTGACGAACCCCGGGCAGACGGCATTGACGCGGATTCCCTTGGGCGCGAGCTCGCGGGCAAAGGCCTGCGTCCAGCCGAGCACGGCGAACTTGGATGCCGAATAATGCGCCAGGAGCGGCGCACCGACCTTCGCGGCAAGCGAGGCGGTGTTGACGATGCAGCCCGTGCCTTGCTTGACAAAATGCCGTCCAGCGATCTGATTTGCGAGGAATACCCCGCGCGCATTGACCGAGAAGTTGAAGTCCCACTCCTCGTCGGTCAGATCGAGCGCGTGCTGCATGGTGGACACGCCGGCATTGGCAATCAGGATATCGCAGCCGCCTAGCGCTTCCAGCACAGTGGCAAAGGCCGCCTCGACGGAATCGCGACGGCGAACATCGACCGTGACGGCGGCGGCACCGCCGCCAATCTCCTCGGCCGCCTTGCGCGCGGCGTCGGGATCCAGATCGCCGATCGCCACGGCGACACCCTGCCGCGTCAGGGCG
>NZ_RZQY01000955.1:0-1655 GCF_003998575.1 Mesorhizobium sp. M7A.F.Ca.CA.001.10.2.1
TGTGCACGCTGCCGCTGATTCAACGCCATTTCCAGTTAGACAAGTCGCGCATGACGGTCATCGACCCGCGCGACACCGACCGCAAGCTGCTCGACGAGCGCGGCATCGCCTTCGTCCAGGAAGCGGTGACCGAGAAGAACTACAAGAAGCTCTTGACCCCGCTTCTGACCAATGGCGGCGGCCAGGGCTTTTGCATCAACCTGTCGGTCGATACCGGCTCGGTGGATCTGATGCGGCTCTGCCGCAAGCTCGGTGTTCTCTACATCGACACCGTCGTCGAACCATGGCTCGGCTTCTATTTCGACGCCAAGGCGGACAACGCCAGCCGCACCAATTACGCGCTGCGCGAGTCGCTGCTCAAGGAAAAGCACGACAAGCCCGGCGGCGCCACGGCGGTCTCCACCTGCGGCGCCAATCCAGGCATGGTCTCGTGGTTCGTCAAGCAGGCGTTGGTCAATCTCGCCACCGATCTTGGCCTGGAGTTCTCGGAGCCCGCGCAGGACGACCGCGAGGGCTGGGCCAAGCTGATGAAGAAGGCCGGCGTCAAGGGCATCCACATCGCCGAACGCGACACCCAGCGCGCCAAGAAGCCGAAACCGATGGATGTGTTCTGGAACACCTGGTCGGTCGAAGGCTTCATCTCCGAGGGCCTGCAGCCCGCGGAACTTGGCTGGGGCACACACGAGACATGGATGCCGAAGAACGCCAAGAAGCACAAGCACGGCTCGAAGGCAGCCATCTATCTGGAGCAGCCGGGCGCCAACACGCGCGTGCGCTCGTGGTGCCCGACGCCCGGCGCGCAATACGGCCTGCTGGTGACGCATAATGAGGCGATCTCGATCGCCGATTTCTTCACCGTGCGTTCCAAGAAGGGCAAGGTGCAATACCGCCCGACCTGCCACTATGCCTACCATCCCTGCAACGACGCTATGCTGTCGCTCGACGAGATGTTCGGCGCCGCCGGCAAGCCTCAGCCGGTGCATCATGTGCTCGACGAGAACGAGTTGATCGACGGCGTCGACGAACTCGGCGTGCTGCTCTACGGCCACGACAAGAATGCCTACTGGTACGGCTCGCAGCTGTCGCTCGCCGAGGCGCGCAAGCTGGCGCCCTACCAGAACGCCACCGGCATGCAGGTCACCTCGGCGGTGCTCTCGGGCATGGTCTGGGCGCTCGAAAACCCCGAGGCCGGCATCGTCGAAGCCGACGAGATGGACTACAGGCGGTGCCTGGAAGTGCAGTCCCAGTATCTCGGACCGGTCAAGGGCTATTACACCGACTGGACGCCGCTCGATAACCGCCCCGGCCTGTTCCCGGAAGACCTCGACCGGAACGACCCGTGGCAGTTCCGCAACATCCTTGTGCGATAGCAGCACCGCCTACCTGCCTCACCGCCTTGCAATCGCCCGGAAATCGGGCGATTGAAGGGATGCGGACCACAACGACACGCATTCATCTGGACGCATGTCGCTCTGGAAACTTGGATGCACGCCTCGTGCTTGTCGAAAATCGATTCCGGTTTTCGGGCCGATGCGAGAGGAGAGGATTTTCATATGATCATTGCGCGCAAAATTCTTTCGATGAGCGTGGCGGGTGCCATTGCGACGATGCCCGCCGCCTGTGCGGCCAGCGGCCCTTATGAACCGCCGATGGCA
>NZ_RZQY01000956.1:0-1654 GCF_003998575.1 Mesorhizobium sp. M7A.F.Ca.CA.001.10.2.1
GCGAAAAGGCACGGATGCGCTGGAACGCCACCTCGAGCGCCTCGAGAAACGCCGCGTCGTCGGATTTGCGCGGCAGCGGCAGGTTGAAATTGTAGCCGAGGCCTGGCCCTTCGCCGCGCTCGTCGGCATGGCCCCAGAAGAACGGATAGAAGCGCACGGGATCGGCATGCAGCGAGACGGTCAGCACATCCGGCCGTGCGTAGAAGATGCCTTGCGTGCCGTTGCCGTGATGCAGGTCGACATCGAGGATCGCCACCCGTGCGGCCTGCTTACGCAGAACCTGCGCCGCGACGGCCGAGTTGTTGATGAAACAGAAGCCGCCGGCGACATCGGCAAAGGCGTGGTGACCGGGCGGGCGGCATAGCGCGTAGGCGGCCGGTACGCCTGACATCACCGCCTCGGCCGCATCGACCGCGGTCCAGGCGCTCCACAGCGCGCTTTGCCAAGTCTCGCCCGAGATCGGGCAAGCGGTGTCGGCCATATGGTAGCCGGCCTGGCCGACTGCCGAGGCCGGATACGAGCCGTTGCGCGCGATCGGATGGATGTTGGGGATCACTTCGGCCGAAGCACCCTCGATGCGCTGCCAGCGCGCGTAGATATGCTCGAGGAAATCCAGATATTCGGGCGTATGCACCGCCGCGACCGGACCGAGCCCATGATTGCGAGGCCGCTCGATCGTGCAACCCGCAGATAATGCGCCGGCTAACAATCTCTCGACGCGCTCCGGCTGTTCCGGATTGGGCTGTGCCGCACCGCTTGACAGGAAGGCCTTGGGGTCGTGACGCTTTTGTTCCTCGGCATAGAAGGCTTTCATTTGTGATCCCCGTTTTCCGGCGCGTCGGCGAAGGCAAAGAAGGCCTCGCCGATGATTTTTTGGGTCTGCTCATAGCTCGACCAGGCGATGCCCAGCCTTTCGTAGAAAGTCTTGGCGCCTTCATTGTCGGTGTCGACCGACAGCCGGAGATAGACGCCGCCTTCGTTCCGGCACTGCGCCGCAACATGCCGCAACAGCCGCTCGCCGATCTTGCGGCCGCGAAACCGGTCCTCGACATAGAGGTCCTGCACATAGACGCCAGGCCGCCCCATCCAGGTCGAAAAGATCGGGAAATGCAGGCAAAGCCCGGCAAATTCCCCGCCGACTTCGGCGATCAGGGTCGAAAAGGCGGGTTTTTCGCCAAAGCCGTACGTTCTGAGATCGTCCGGCGTCGAGAAGATCTCCTCGGGCGCGCCGATATGCGTGCCGAGCTTCAGGATCGCCGCGTGGATGGTTTCGACGTCTTCGATCCGGCCGGGGCGTAAGAGGACGTCATTGGATGTTGGATTGATCACGGTCGTCTCTCAAAACGCCACCCGGTCGCCGCCCTTGAGCGCCAGCATGTCGCGCGCTTCGGTTGGCGTTGCAACCTCCAGAGACAGCCCGTCGAGAATGCCACGGATGCGGCGCACCTGGTCGGCATTGGATTTCGCCAACTGGCGGCCATCATAGAGACTGTCTTCCAGCCCGACCCGGACATTGCCGCCCATCGCCGCGGCGATCGAAATCAGCGGCATCTGCTGGCGGCCGGCGGCCAGCACCGAGAACTGGTAGCTGTCGCCGAACAATTTGTCGGCGATCCGCTTCATATGGACGAGGTTCTCCGGGTCGGCGCCGATG
>NZ_RZQY01000957.1:0-1646 GCF_003998575.1 Mesorhizobium sp. M7A.F.Ca.CA.001.10.2.1
GTCAAGCGCATCAAGGGCCACACCGACCTGCCGGTCTGCGTCGGCTTCGGCGTCAAGACCGCCGAGCAGGCCCGGGTGATCGGCGCCAATGCCGACGGTGTCGTCGTCGGCACCGCGATCGTCAATGCGGTTGCCAATGTGCTGGGACCGAAGGGCGAAAAGACCGCCGATCCGGCCGAAGCCGTCGCCACGCTGGTCAGCGGCCTTGCGCAAGGCGTGCGTTCGGCCCGCCTTGCTGCTGCCGAATAGTTCTCCTACCTCTTCCCAATCCTCGTCAGGACAGGAGCCGAAGCGATGAACTGGATCACCAATTACGTTCGCCCGAAGATCAATTCGATGCTCGGCCGGCGCACCGACATGCCCGAGAACCTCTGGATCAAGGATCCGGAGACCGGCGAGATGGTGTTCCACAAGGACCTGGAATCCAACCAGTTCGTCATTCCGTCGTCCGGCCATCACATGAAGATCTCGGCCAAGGAGCGGCTGAAATTCTTCTTCGATGGCGGCAAATACGAGACCCTGGACAACCCCAAGGTGATGCAGGATCCGCTGAAATTCCGCGACGAGAAGCGCTATGTCGACCGGTTGAAGGACGCCAAGGCCAAGACCGGCCTTGAGGACGCGATCATCAATGCGCTGGGCACCGTCGAGGGTCTGCCGGTGGTGGTCACGGTGCAGGATTTCGCCTTCATGGGCGGCTCGCTCGGCATGGCCGCTGGCGACGCCATCGTGCATGGCTTCGAAGTGGCCCTGCAGCGCAAGCGGCCGCTGATCCTGTTCGCCGCTTCCGGCGGCGCGCGCATGCAGGAAGGTATTTTGTCCCTGATGCAATTGCCGCGGACAACGGTTGGTGTCGACCGGCTGAAGGAAGCCGGCCTGCCCTACATCGTCGTTTTGACCAACCCGACCACGGGCGGCGTGACCGCCTCCTATGCCATGCTGGGCGACGTGCACATTGCCGAGCCCGGCGCGCTGATCGGCTTTGCCGGACCGCGCGTCATCGAACAGACGATCCGCGAGAAATTGCCCGACGGCTTCCAGCGCTCCGAATATCTGATGGAGCACGGCATGGTCGACATGGTCGTATCCAGGCTGGAAATGCGTGAAACGATCGCGCGCCTGCTCAAGATGCTGCTCAAGCTGCCGGAAGAGCAAAAAACGCTGGAGCCGGAAATCCTGCCGCCGGCGGTGGTCGCCGCGGAAGCTCGGCCGCAAGCCTGAAGCGACACGAAGCGCCGCGACCGCGATTGCACGGGTGCTTCGGCGCGCTGTAGCTTTTGATTGCCATAGCCATCCGAAACCGATTCTGGTTTTCACGGCTCATGCGCTAGGATTCTGCCATGACGACGCTTGCCGCCGACCGCGAAATCGAAGCCCTGATGGCGCTTCATCCGAAAGGCTTCGACCTTTCGCTCGACCGCATTTCGCGGCTGCTGGAGCGGCTTGACGATCCGCAGGATCGGCTGCCACCGGTCATCCACATCGCCGGCACCAACGGCAAAGGCTCGTGCGCCGCCTTTTCGCGCGCCCTGCTCGAGGCAGCGGACTACCGCGTCCATGTTCACACCTCGCCGCATCTGGTCAACTGGTATGAGCGTTACCGGCTGGGCGCCGACGGCGGCGGCAGGCTGGTCGGGGCAAGGGCT
>NZ_RZQY01000958.1:0-1644 GCF_003998575.1 Mesorhizobium sp. M7A.F.Ca.CA.001.10.2.1
ATCTGGCGCGGGTCACCAAATCGTTCGAATCGGGCAACCTGACCAACAGCAGGCTCGCCGATGTCAGACGTGCGGTGCTGATGTCGTCGAGCCGGGCGCTCGAGACCTCGGTCGAACTCATGAGAACGCGGCGCCAGCAGGAAGACTTCGTCAGGCAGCAGGAACGCAATGAAAATCAACGAAGGATCGGCCTTCTGAACGAGTTGAGGGACACCGACCTTCGCCTCGCCGAGACCACTGCAAGGCTCCACGCAGCCAGCCAGAAGCTTCAGCCATCAGGGGCGTCCGCTCTTCCGCTGCCGGTCGCCGGCGAAACCTTCCAGGCGCGGATCACAATAACCGGTGGAGCCGGCGACGCGTCGAGAAGTCGACCGGTCGACCAGGACACTGAGGTCGCGCCTGGAGACACCATCGAGGTGAGGTTCAGCAGCGACCTGCAGAGCGCGGCGATCCAGTAGTTGCGCGACGTGAACCGACCCGGGAACGACGGTGGCTAATGCCTCGCCTCACGGCATGAAGACGGGGCGTCGAGAAATCAAAATGGAAAAATCCAGAAAGCGGGTTTGTCGTGATTGGTGAAATGGATGTCGCCAGCGCCTACAGCACGGGCCGTACCGACTTCATGGGGCTGAATTTGGTTGTGGCGCCCGGCGTGCTCGTCCCTCGCCCGGAGACGGAATTGCTCGGCAGCACCGCCCTCAATGTGCTTCGTGAACTTAATCGGCCGGTCCCGCGTGTCGTGGACATGTGCTGCGGGGCGGGCAATCTCGCCTGCGCCATTGGATACAAGGTCCCCACCGCGCGCGTCTGGGCGAGCGATCTCACTGACAGCTGTGTCGAAACCACCTGCCGGAATGTCGCCCATCTTGGCCTGGCCGGGCGCATTTCGGTGCTGCAGGGCGACCTGTTCAATTCCTTCTCGGGTCTGGAGCTCGAAGGCACGATCGATCTGGTCGTTTGCAACCCGCCTTACATCTCCGAGAAGCGGCTCGAAAACGACCGCGCGCACCTGATGGAACTTGAACCACGTGAGGCGTTCGCTGCCGGGCCTTACGGCCTGAGCATTCACATGCGGGTGATCAAGGAGGCGCGGCGCTATCTGCGGCAAGGTGGCATGCTGCTTTTCGAGGTCGGGCTTGGCCAGGACCGGCAGGTCATGAGTTTGGTTGAGCGTTCCAAAGCCTACGAGAGCATTCGCGCGGTTGCAAACAAAGCCGGTGAAGCCAGGGTGGTTTGTGCACGGGCCAAAGCGCCAGCGTGAGCCGCGCCATTGGTTTGCGCGCTCGGTTGGGAGGACGCCCTTAAAGCGGCCCAGCGATCAGTTTTCCTTGCTGAGCACGTAACGTGCAATTCCCTGGATGGAATCGAAATTCTCAGGCAGAAGTTCACTGTCCTCGACAGTGATGCCGAATGTCTCCTCGACGAAGCCGATAACTTCAAGCACTCCAGTCGAGTCTATGATGCCCTGGTCGAGCAACGACGTTTCAACCTCCAGGGCACGCGGGTCGGCCACGTAGAAATTTGACGCCAGAAAGGCGCGTATCTGATCGCTGTAGGTGTCAATTCTGTTGTTCGTGCTCAGCATTGAATTGGCCTCCGATCCAAATGATTTCCAGGTGTCGCTTTATGAAAGCGCTATTTTCT
>NZ_RZQY01000959.1:0-1641 GCF_003998575.1 Mesorhizobium sp. M7A.F.Ca.CA.001.10.2.1
GTATGACGGAGCCCGCCTCGTCCATGGCGAAGGGGTCGCCATCGGCATGGCGCTGGCCTACCGGTTCTCGTCGCGGCTCAATCTGGCCAGCCCCGACGATGCCGCGCGCGTCGAGGCGCATCTGCGCGCCGTCGGCCTGCCCTGGCGGATAGCCGACATATCGGGCGATCTGCCTGACGCCGAGGCGCTGCTGGCCTTTATCACCCAGGACAAGAAGGTGTCGCGCGGCGCGCTGACCTTCATCCTGACGCGCGGCATCGGCCAGGCCTTCATCGCCAAGGACGTGCCGGCCTCGGAAGTGCTGTCGTTCCTCAGGGAGAATCACCCAAAGGAAAGCGACCGGAGATGAACGAGCCCGGCTGGATCGTCGTTGCCGTCCTTGCCATCCTCATCGTGCTGCTTGTTGCCGTGCGCACGCGCCTGCTTGCCATGTCCGGATACGAGCTTTCGCGCATCGAGCCGCAGCGTTCCAGCCAGGACGAATTGCGCGGCGCGGTCGACGATTTCCGCCGCGACGGCCAGGTGGTGCGCGAGGATCGCGACCGCGTCGGCGGCCTGTTCGATCTCGCCGAACTCGAAGTCTCCGACATCATGGTCCACCGCACCAACATGCGCTCGGTCAATGCCGACAATGCGCCGGAAGCGGTGGTGCGCGAGATCTTGCAAAGCCCGCACACCCGCATGCCGCTGTGGAAAGGCTCGCTCGACAACATCGTCGGCGTGCTGCATGCAAAGGATCTGCTGCGCGCCTTGAACGAAGTCGGCAACGACTTCTCCAGGATCGATGTGATGAAGATCGCCTCGAAACCATGGTTCGTGCCCGACACGACAACCTTGCAGGAACAGCTCAACGCCTTCCTTCGCCGCAAAGCGCATTTCGCCGTCGTCGTCGACGAATATGGCGAGGTCGAAGGACTGGTGACGCTGGAGGACATTATCGAGGAGATCGTCGGCGAGATCGCCGACGAGCATGATGTCGACATACAGGGCGTCAAGCAGGAGGCCGACGGCTCCGTGGTCGTCGACGGTACGGTGCCGATCCGTGACCTCAACCGGGCTCTCGACTGGAACCTGCCGGATGAGGAGGCCACCACCATTGCCGGCCTCGTCATCCACGAGACGCAATCGATCCCCGAGGAGAAGCAGGCTTTTACGTTCCACGGCAAGCGCTTCATCGTCATGAAACGCGACAAGAACCGGATCGCAAGGCTGAGGATCAGGCCAGCCGGCGACACCTGATACGCGCAGGGAGGCCGGGGCACGTCATCCGGCGATCTGGCTGGTCGAGCGTTCGTGGATCGTCGCGCCGGTCTCGGCATCCATGGCCGCCAGGCTGACTTCATAACCCCAAAGCCTGCGGATGTGACGAAGCGTGGCGTCGCGGCTGGCATCCTCGAGAAGGATGCCGTCATTGACCTTGTGCTGCAGGCGCAAATGGCGGTCGCCGAGCAGATCGACATCCACCACCTGAATGTCCGGTCGGTTTGCGCCGAGGTCATAGCTGTTGGCGAGCGTGGCGCGTATCTTGGCGTAGCCGCGCTCGTCGTGGATCGAGGCGACCAGGCAATGCGGTTGGTCGGCAGCGTCGCCAAGCACAAAAAACCGCCATTTCCGGATCAAGGCCGGACTGAGGTACTGGCG